>CAZDAF010000161.1:0-8148 GCA_964503115.1 uncultured bacterium | reverse complement strand
TATAAGTATTACAACCAGTTGGTGCTTTTTCACTTACATTAACCGGGAATCAGGGACTATAACAATCCGACTTGCCGTTGGTAAGCCTGAAAGGTATCTTAATGATTATGCGCACTTACCCTGTCAATTTCTTGATCGAGGGCAAGCCGTGCGTGGTGGTCGGCGACGGCATCGAGCCTGGCGAGCGAATACGACTGTTTAAAGAACTCGTCCAAGCGGGACTCGCCGAAAAACTCGTGGGAGAGGAACTTTGAAAGCGGCGTTGACATTGATAACGGCCCTTGCTTACGTTGCGGCCTGCCTGCTTTATCTGCATTTTTTCGTTACCCGGAAGGAAGCCGCCGAGCGGTGGGGATTTGGAGTTTTATGGGTGGGTTTCATCGCCCACACCGCCGGCCTGGTCATAAATTACTGGAATATGGGAAGGTTCCCCGTCATAGACCTGAGAGAGAGCCTGTGCTTCTTTTCGTGGAGCATGGCGGGGATGTACCTGGCAGTGCGTACAATCCGCTCGGCAGCGCCGTTGGGAACTTTTGTGCTGCCTGTTATAGCGGGGGTTTTTATTGCCGCCGCCTTATTGAAAAAGGCCGCACTCCCGCCTAACGACATGTTCGCGACGATCCTTTTCCCGCTGCATATATTGCTGATTTTTTCCGGGTACGCGGCTTTTACCCTGGCCTTCGGGTCGGGGATAATGTATCTCCTTCAAGAGCGCGGTCTCAAATCGCGCCGGCCCGGCCGCGTGCTCGATAGGTTGCCCAGTCTATCGGAGCTGGATGGGCTTATATACCTGAGCCTCGGTATCGGTTTTCCGCTACTTACTCTGGGCATAATAACCGGCGCGGCATGGTTGCATAACCTCGAAGGCGTTTACATAAAATGGAATCCCGAGATTAACGCGAGTATGGTTACCTGGCTGTTATACGCGGTAATACTCCACGCGCGGCTTCTGGCCGGCTGGCGCGGCAGGAAGATGGCCGCGGCGAGCGTTTTGGGATTTGCGCTGATACTCTTCACCTTCCTGGGAGCGGGGCTGGTTTCAAGCGGCTTCCACGGGTTCTTTAACTACCCATGAAGATTGTAGTAGTCGGAATGAGCCATCGGACCGCGCCCGTCGAGTTGCGGGAACGGTTGGCATACGCAGCCGCCGAAATAAAGGAGACGCTCGGTCGCCTGCCGGCGCTCGATTTTATAGAAGAGGCGGCGCTGCTGTCCACTTGCAACCGCATCGAGATATACGCCGCAAGCGAAAAGCCGGAACACGCCGCACAGGCGATAAAGGAATTTCTGGCCAAAGATCGGCCGGTATCCGAGGATGAAATCGAGCGGCACTCGTACCTGCACGTGGGATCGGAGGCCGTTAAGCATTTATACGGCGTCTCCGCGGGACTGGATTCGATGGTGCTCGGCGAGCCGCAAATACTCGGGCAGGTGAAGGACTCGTACAGAGCGGCTGTAGAAGCGGAAGCAACAAAGGTACTTCTCAACAAGCTTTTCCACCGCGCTTTCCAGGCCGCCAAGCGCGTGAGAACCGAGACGAACGTCGGCAGCTACGCCGTCAGCGTCGCCGCCACGGCAGTCGAGCTGGCGGCGAAGATATTCGGCGAGCTCGAGGAATGCTCCACGCTGCTCGTCGGCGCGGGAAATATGGGAGAGCTTACCGCTCAACACCTTATCGGCGCCGGTGTTAAAAATATATTGGTGGCAAACCGCACTTTCGAAACCGGCAGTGAACTTGCGGATCGCTTCGACGGCGAGGCCGTGCCCTTCTCCGAGCTAAGCGCCGCGCTGGCCCGCGCGGACATCGTCATCGCCACTACCGGAGCGCCTCAGCCTATCATCACACACCGAATGGTCAACGATGCCATAAAAGCCAGAAAGCATAAGCCGATATTTCTAATAGATATAGCCGTTCCGCGAGATGTCGAGGACAAGGTGGACAAGCTCGAAGGAGCGTACCTCTACGACATCGACGACCTCCAGGAAATTACCGAGCAGCATCGCCGGGAGCGCGAGCGGGAGGCTGCGGTCGCCGGCGTCATCGTTGCGGAAGAAGTCGCTAAGTTCTCGGCATGGCAGTCCACCCTCGATGTGGTGCCGACTATCGTCAATTTGAGATCGAGGTTCGAGGACATTGCACGGGATGAAATTAAAAAAGCACTCGATGCGTTACCCGAGGTCGGAGAGAAGGAGAAGGAGGCCATCGAGTCGCTCGCTCACAATTTAGTAAATAAACTGCTGCACGAGCCCACCACCATGCTCAAACGCTGCGCGGAAAACGGGGACGGGGAAGTGGCGCAGGCGTGCAGGGTGTTGTTTAAACTGCCCGCCGAGGCGGCGGCGCAGGATGAAGCGGAAGATTCCGAAACCTTCGACGACGAGGTTGATGGTTAAGAGATTGATACGCATCGGCGCCCGTAAAAGCGCCCTCTCGATCCGGCAATCGAAATGGGTCAAAGACCGCCTTGTCGAGCTTCATCCCGGCATCGAGGTCGAACTCGTCAAAATAACCACTCGAGGCGACAAGATACTCGATTCACCGCTGGCGGTGATAGGTGGGAAGGGATTGTTCGTCAAGGAAATCGAGGAGGCGCTTACCGAGGCCCGGGCGGACATCGCCGTGCACAGCATGAAGGACATGCCCGCCGAGTTGCCTGCGGGGCTGATTATCGGCGCCGTTCCAAAGCGCGAGGACCCTTTCGACGCGCTGGTCGGTAAGGGCGACACTCTGGCGCAATTGCGTCAGGGCGCTCGCGTGGGGACGAGTTCATTGCGAAGGCGAGCGCAGTTAAAATATTTGCGGCCGGATTTGACCATCGAGCCCTTACGTGGCAACGTGGATACCCGACTCCGAAAACTGGACGAGGGCAAATACGATGCGATAGTGCTCGCGGTAGCCGGGCTGGTGCGGATGGGACTCGATAACCGCGTGGTCGAGCATCTTTGTCCGCCGGACTTTCTGCCCGCCGTCGGGCAGGGCGCTTTGGCGCTCGAAATAAGAGAGGATGACGATCTTACCCGAGAGCTTATCGCACCGATTGAGGACACAACCACCAGGGCGGTCACTTCAGCCGAGCGGGCTTTTCTGGCCGAACTCCAAGGCGGTTGCCAGGTGCCGATAGCGGCTTACGCGTCGGTGGACGGCGACAGCATGCATCTGGCAGGTATGGTGGCGGACATCGACGGATCGATAATGATAAAAGACGATATTGAGGGAAAACCGCAAGAAGCCGAAAACCTCGGTCGCGAATTGGCCCGTCGTCTGCTCGACGCCGGAGCGGCGCAAATACTCGATGAAATATACGGCAACAAGGAAAAATGAAAGGTAAAAAAACTAAAAAATCGGTCAGGTTCGACACCAAGCCGCTGTCCGGCAAGCGGATTCTGGTGACCCGCACCGAAAAGCAGGCGAGTGATTTGTCGCGGTTGCTCAGGGAAGTGGGCGCGCACGTCTACGAGGCGCCTACTATCGAGATCGTGCCGACATTGGACGCGCCCGAAACCGAAAAAGCGATCGATAAGTTGCCCCAATGCGATTGGGTGGTGTTGACCAGCGTTAACGGTGTGAAGCTGTTCGTTCAGGCGCTGCGCGACCGTGGCGACGACGTGCGGCTGCTCGCCGGTAAGAAAATAGCCGCTATCGGGCCCGCGACCGCCGCCGCTATCGAGGAACTCGGCCTGAAAGTTAACCTTCTCCCGGACGAATATCGCGCGGAAGCGCTGGCCGAAGCGCTCGGTAAAACAGGTGTTGCCGGAAAAAAGTTTCTGCTCGCTCGAGCGCGCGTGGCGCGAGATATTTTGCCCAAAAAAATTGTCGAAATGGGCGGTGAAGCGATTATCGCGCCTGTTTACGAAACGCATATCCCCGAAGGAAGCGCCGAGAGATTAAAAGAAATTCTAGAAAAAGAAAATATCGACCTGGCCATATTTACCAGCTCGAGCACGGTACGTAACTTCATCGAAATGACAGCCGGAACTGATTTATCGAACATCCGAATCGCCTGCATAGGTCCCATCACCGCATCCACCGCCCGCGAAGCGGGCCTCGAGGTGCACATCCAACCGAACCAATACACCATCCCGGCACTGGTGGAAGCGATAATAAAAACAGGCTTATCATAAAACTCGCCGGCATCGGCCGCGTGGGAGCGTTTTATTCCGCGCAATAAGTTCGGCAAACTGCATCGATGGGCCGAGTTTTCGACAGTCCGACGTTACCGAAACGCCCCTACTTTTTCTTTAGAAAAAGAAAAAGTAGGCAAAAAGAAGTCCGGTTACCGCTTCGCTTACGCTCGCGGGGTTGCACGGCCCAGACCGCGTTCCTGAGGAGCCCGTAAGGGCGTCTCGAAGGGCGCGGTCAAGCTAAACAAGGTGCTGCAAACACGCCGCACCCTTCGAGACGGGCCATGAGGCCCTCCTCAGGAACGCGGCTGGATTTCCACCTTCTTGCAACTATTGGCAGAGTATTTTCACCCACGTCGCATTGCCCTTTTTTGGGCTTCATTCCGGGGTGCCACGAATACGCCGGAGGCTTATCCGTGCTATCGATCGGTTGCACGAGCGCCTGCCCGTCCGGGCAAGCTCCGCGTGTCCTACAGACCCGTCTGGGCCCGTGGCACCCAACGAACAACTGATAACTTCGTACTAAGAACCCCGGACGGGTCTCAACTCCGCTTCGATTCGCACTAAGAACTTTGCATGTCTTCATCCGTCTGGACTGACAACTGATTTAAGGTATTGGATAGTGGTATCCCATATCGACAGTGCCGGCGTCCGGCGCCTCGTCGGTGCGTGTGGTAGTGTCGTCCAATCCCAGGTTTTCCGCAGTGTCGCTGCCTACATCCCGTATAAATGGGATTTGAATCGCGAGGAAATAAAAACACATACTACAAGATAGGGTTAATTTTATTTACTGTAGCTATGAGTGTTGAAATTCTTGCTTGAATCTATTATTATTCGGTCAAATATAAGCTAATGGGATGTTTTTTGATATATCCGGTTCCGCACTCGACTTGAAAGAAGCCTAGACTGCCCTCTCGAGATAAATCAAGATACTCTCATAGGAGTAATGATTTATGGGCAAAATTGAGAAATTTTTTAAATACATGAAAGAAAGAGGGGTATTATGGACATTCCTTTACGTGATTCGTTTTGTCGGATCAAGGATTGTTCGCGGTATAGATATGTATATTATTCGAATTGAGAAACGCAAATTTCTGACCGGTGATTCAACTGTTTCCGCCATGTACCACACAGTCGAAGACAATAAAAGGTGGAATAGATATGATTGGTCCACCAATGGCGGCGAAGAATGGACGCAAGACGTTAAAAAATACAAGGACTTGGATCCGGAGAAATGGAAATCATCAATAATTAATGAAATGATGTTGAAATATATTAAAAAAGGTTCGACTGTACTTGAGATCGGCCCGGGCGCCGGCAGGTGGACGGAGATTTTACAGCCAATTTCCAGCCGTCTGCTTATCGCAGACATTGCTGAAAAATGTCTGGCAATATGTAAGGAGCGATTTAAAGAAAAAGACAATATAGAATATTACCGGGTTGAAGAAGATATGCTGTCGTTTATACCGGAAGATGCGATTGAATTTATTTGGTCTTATGATGTGTTCGTCCATATAAACGCAACGGACACTGAGAAGTACTTAATCGATTTTAAGCGCATAATGAAGCCTGGAAGTTATGCAGTAATACATCATGCCGATAAGTATTCTTCAATGAAAGAAGCAAGAAAAGCCGCTCGTTCACACATGGATGGTAAACTCTTCGCTCACTTGGTCGAAAAATACGACTTTAAAATAGTTGAGCAAAATGATACATTAGTCCATATGCCTGGTGACCTAATCACTGTGTTTTTTAAGCCTTAAATTAAAGCAAAAATACGGAGCCAAGCAAACCGGCCCTCCGGATGGAACATCAAAGTGTTACAGGATAATTCCGATTACGGTACGGGATAGTGGTATCCCATATCAACAGTGCCGGCGTCCGGCGCCTCGTCAGTGCGGGTGGTCGTGTCCTCGAGGCCATAGTCTGCCGGGGTGCCGGTACCGGTGTCGACACAGGGGCTGGTTGTGCCCTGAACAGGTGTCTGGCTCAGATAATAATCGCCATAGGGCCCGGTGACGAAAAGCGGGTCCGCGTCGATATTGCCTTCACCGAGCCATCCCCCTGCGACATCGCTGTAGGTAACGGTTGCAGAAGAAGTGGACGTGAAACTGATTTCGGGAGAGGAAATAGCTATATTACCATATAAAATGCAGTTAGTTACGGTAGCTGAGGAGTTACCCCAATTAGATATCGCTCCGCCGGATCCAACAGCCGTATTGTTACTGAAGGTACAATTGGTTATAACATAATTAGATGTCTCTCCACTCGTTATTGCACCACCATTCTTGGATGAATTTTCTATGAAGATACAATTTATTGCTTCAACGGATGAACCTGAATAGCAGTTGATCCCTCCTCCATTCGTATTGACGAAATTTCTAAGAAAAATGCAATTGGAAATTGTGGAAAAAGAACCGCTCGCAACAACCATTCCCCCTCCGCCATGGATTAGGACCTTGTTATTCTCAAAAACGCAATTAGTTATGAGAGCGTGGGCTGAATGAATATTGTACAATGCGCCGCCGGAATCGGCAGCAGTATTGTTAATGAACGAACAGTCGATTACTGTGGGTGAAGAGTAATTGTTCCACATACCGCCGCCAAATTTTGCAGAGTTGTTATTAAAAGTGCAATTGATAATCGTGTTAGTGTCTCGAATTGTATCTGGGTTGTAGTTTAGAACACCGCCTCCGCACGTAGTTACATTATTTTGAGTGAAGATGCAGTTTGCAACGACAAGATTGACATTGTCAATGTTCTGCATTCCCGCTCCACTGTTATCGGGGTAGCTATCCTCACTTGCATTACCGCGCGTCACCGTAAAACCGTCAAACCGGGCGTTCGAGGCTCCGAGGACAACGTGATAGCTTGTGTCCTCACCGTCGAGGATGGTGGGGTATGAGGCCGGGTCGGTGCGTTCGGATAGGCTACTTTCCGTTCCCGCAAACCCGCCGTATATCTCGACACCGTCTTTCATTGTGAGGACCACCGGCTCATTCCCGCCGATGGGCCTTGTGTATATACCCTCGGCCACCCATATCATCTCTTCATTAGTGGCGGCGTCCATTGCACCCTGAATGACGGTAAATGCGTCCGTCCATGATTTGCCGGTATTTGCACCGCCGGCGGCGGCGGCGACATACCACACATCGGATTCGTAATCGTCGAACACACTCGAGCAGTTGGGGTCATCTAAATCCGCCAAAGTATCGCCATCATTATCAATTCCGTCGTCGCATTCTATCGTTCCCAGCTCGCTGTCGTCTGTAGCGTCCGAGCAGCCTGGATCATCCGGGTAATCTGTGAAGGTGTCGCCGTCATTGTCCGTCCCATCGTCGCAGGCCGGTTGGGGCGGGAGTAGCAGGGTGACTGTCCCAATATCGGTCACTTGAGCCCTCACTACGTCAATGTCCGAGACTTCGGCAGGCTCGTATCCGTCCTCCTCGACCCGCATGCGATAGGTGCCCTCGGGTATGTAGATGATGATTAAATAGCCGGTTTCGTCCGCCCATCCTCCAAAGCCGGTGCCGGGAATATAAGCCAGGATGCCGAGTGGATTCGCGCCGTCTTCGAGCGCTATGGTACCCATGATGGCGCCGGTTTGTACTATTGTGAATGTGCCGAGTCGTACTTCGTTGCCACCCACGTTGACGGTTTGATTGTGCACACATCTCTGACCGTTGTTGTCAGTGGCGTCGATTTCAAGTGTGTATTCGCCCGAGGGAATATCCTCGAGCCTGAAGTTGCCTTCCGAGTCCGCGCGGGTGGCGTATTCCGGGTGGTTCGCCAGAGTCACATCAGCGCCGTCGGGGAAGCTGATGTCCATCTCCGGCACGCCGACGATCCGGCCTGTGATAGAACCCTTTAGGGCGCTATCTCCCGATCCCGAATCGCACGATGCCATCCAGCAAACCAATAGCACTATTATCGGAAATAAAAGGTAAGTTCTCTTTGACTTCATAGCTTTCTCCCTCAACTAGTGTAGTGTATCACTCTGTTGTACACTTATCGAGAACCTCTTTT
>CAZDAF010000160.1:0-8156 GCA_964503115.1 uncultured bacterium | reverse complement strand
CCAGGATAAAACTGAAAAGGCTCTACCCATCATTTGTTGTGTAACAGAGTACTAGAGAGATGCCGGACTTATTCCGGGGCGAACAGCTCGTGGTCGTCGGGCGATACCGCGACACGGGCGCATCGACCATCGAATTGACCGGCAAGGCATCGGGTAAAAAACGCTCTTACCGTTATAAGGTCGAGTTCGCCAGGAAGACCGACCGCGAGGAATTTTCTTTCGTATCAAGGCTATGGGCGCAAAAGAAAATCGGCTGGCTTATCGAGCAGATTCGATTGCACGGCCAGAAGAAGGAATACGTCGACGAGATAGTGCGTTTGAGCACCCGCTACGGCATAATCACCGAGTATACCGCTTTCCTGGCGGACGAAGAGGTTGAATTGCACGCCACCGGGAATTTATCTGTGGCGGAGGCTAACGTCAGACGCCGTGCGAAAGTGGCCACCGGCGCGGGAGGCGTGGCGCAGTCCATGCAATCCAGAAAAATGCAAGGCGCCGCACAAGCAAATAATGCGCCCGCATACTACGACGAAACCGGCAGGGAAGTTACCACCAACAAGGTCAAAATCATCGGCTCGAAGACTTTCTACCTGAAAAAAGGCGTCTGGACCGATTCGGAATATCGCGAAGGAATGTCGATAGTGAAGGTGAAGCAACTCAGTAATCCATACTTCGATATTGCCAATTCCCAACCGACCCAGGCCAAGTACATGACGTTTACGCAAAGTGAAATCATACTGGTGGTTATCGAGAAAAAGGCATACAAGATAGAACCGACCGGGCGATAGTTTACCAGAGCCCCTTTTCACCATAAATACCCGGTTACCCCCGACAAGCCTCAGGCCGGTTGAACCTCCGGCCTGGGGCTATTATCATTCCAGCATGCGTAAAATAATTATACCTGCAATTTTATTGGTATTTATTGCGTCTTTGGGTTGCAAACGCAACAAAGACACCTCCCGGCCGGTTAACCTGCTTTTGAATCCGGGATTCGAGCAGGGCGACACCGGGTGGATGTGGTTGGATTGGAGCAAGAATTGGGGGCCTTTTGAGATATCCGACAAAATCGCGCATTCCGGTAAAAAGAGCGCATATCTCAAACTGGACGTAAAACCCGGAAAGCCTGAAAAAAAAATACGCGGTGTGGTACAAACTTTAAAGCCTGAGAAATTCCCCGAAATCGCCGCCGGATGGTACAGGGTGGAAAACTGGAAGCGTGGTTCACCGAGGCAATACCTGCAGTTCGTGGTGATTGTCTGGGGGAAGCTCCGAAACTTCCCAAATTACCAGATTCGATACGTGCTCGATGGAGTTTCCAGACCGCCACTGCGTATTTCCAATGCTCACTACCGGATACTGACAAAAAGCCCGGATCCGAAAACGGGCGAATGGATATACTTCGAAGTACCTATTCGCGAAGATTTCAAAGAGTTATGGGAGCAGATACCACAAAACTACGAAAAGATAAATTTCTTCTGGGAAGCTCGATTCGACGATAACCCACCGGGCGATTTCCACATCCGTGCCGACGTATATTATGACGACCTTTACGTAGGCGAAAAGAAAAAATGAAAATTGCGGCCGTTCAAATGAAGGCTGAGCTTGGCGAGGTGGAGACCAACCTCAGGATCGCCGAACGGCTCGCCACCGATGCATTCCGTGAAGGGGCCGATTGGGTGATTTTGCCGGAGTTCTTCACATCCGCAGTGGCTTTTCACCCGAAGATGCTCGATGTCGCCCGGCCCATCGACGGCGAGCCGATGCAATTGCTGAAGAATCTGGCTGTAGAGCACAACGGTGTAGTGGGCGGTTCCTTCATCGCACTTCGGGAAAACGACAGTTTCAATACCTTCGTGCTGGTCTTCCCGGACGGCGCCACATATTTCCACGACAAGGATCAACCCACCATGTGGGAAAACTGCTATTACGTGGGCGGGAGCGACGACGGCGTGCTCGAAACTCCGGCGGGCAACGTCGGCGTAGCGCTTTGCTGGGAATTCGTCCGGAGCCGTACGGTACGGCGGTTGGCGGGTCGTGTGGATTTGGTGGTCGGAGGCTCGTGCTGGTGGACGATACCGGAGAGGCGTATTCCCGGGCTTCCTCGAGAAATTCATGATTGGAGCTTGGAGACGATGACCGAAACACCGTCGAGGTTCGCCCGGATGCTTGGAGTTTCGGTGATTCATGCGGGTCATGCGGGGGATATTGAAGCACAACTGCCGATGTGGCCGGGATTCAAGTATAAAACCCGGCTAATGGGCGAAACGCAGATTGTCGACGGAAGCGGGAAAATCCTCGAACGCATGAAACGCTCCGACGGCGAAGGCTTTATCATGGCTGAAATCGACCCGGTAAAAAAATGGGAACCGGCGGAACCCGTTCCCGACCGATTCTGGATTCCCGACCTTCCTCCACAAATACGTTTCGTGTGGTGGTATCAAAACATGCACGGAAAACGATATTATCGAAAAAAAACAAGACCATACATGAGCAAAAGGAGTAACCACCGATGAGAACAACAATAAAGTGGAGCATTCTTTCCGCTATGGCGGTTTTGGCGTGTTTTTCGATCCGCCCCGCCATTGCACGAATAGGTTTTTTACCCGCTGTGATTATAGCGCAGCCGGGTATCTCCCACCTCGAGGAAACTGAGAACTTCGTTTTCGATATGACCAACAAAATGCGCCGTGAGCATGGATTAAAAAAGTTGAAAAAAGAAGATGTCTTGCGCATTACCTCCCGGGAGCACAGTGCCGATATGATCTCGCGAAACTACTTCGACCATAACAACCCCGACGGACTTGCTCCTGAGGATCGTATTGCGATAAGGCATCGTCGTCTGGTGGGCTTGACCGGCGAGAATATCTGGAACGGCTACGGATACGATATCAATAACAGCCGCCAAATCGCCGAGCTTATCATGACCGGCTGGATGAACAGCCCCGGCCACAGGGCCAATATCCTTCGTGCCGAATATACTCACCTCGGAGTCGGCGTGTCGACAAACGGTCACATGATAATGGCGACTCAAAATTTCGCCGCCGTTCTGGCATACATAGATTCCCCCGTCCCGGCGCTGGTGAATCAAAACGCAAGTCTCAATCTTAAAGCCGGGGTACTTTCAGGCTCCGTACGGAAACCCACGAAGTATGACTTCTGGATATCTCAAATCGACAGGCAGGTCGCAGGGCCGTTCCCGATAGCCGACGCGAAAGCGGCGGTCGCCCCGGGCATCTACAAGCTCCGGTTCTATTTCCCGGACAAAAGCGGCTACAGCTTCACGATCTACACCGGCCCGCAAATCAAAGTCGAGTAGGTCGGTGGCCTGAAGTGTAACTATACAGGCATCAGCCGAGTTTTGAGAAAGTTTTTTATTGTCGGTGATTTTTGTTTTATTCGCGGAAGGAGCTTCCCGCTCTCAGTTTGAGATATGCGAGTTCGGCGGCGACTTTTTCTCTCAAAATGTCCAACGGGTATCGATACTCGATCGGCGATTGCTTTACCAGTTGCCATATCTTTTTTTCATTCACCTCGACCCGGTTCAACTCGAAGAAAAGGGCTCGAAGGATACGACAGGTTTTACGCACGTATTCGTCTATCTCTTCTTTTCCTTCCGGCGGCAGGTAAAGGAACGATATGGCCATCCCGGTCGGATATTTTTCATCTTTATGATGAGATGTCCGAACAACCCTTCCTTTGACTCTCATCCGCCTGTTCGGCGGCAGCACGAACTCGACCTCCACCTCGGAACCTTTCGGCCTGGGGGATTGGGCACAAATGTATATACCGCCGAGACTTATGTTTACAGACCGGCCTTCTTCAGGATCGATCCCGTCGCGCAGAATCACCCCGGAAGACAACTTCACTCTCAGGTATCCTCTTTCCGGTTCCATTTTATTTTAGAATGTCTTGCGTCTGATCGCCCGAACACATTGTAACAATAAATTTCAATCCCTGAATACGTCAGGATTTTACAGCGCCACTGATCCGTGAGTGTGGATTTACGGGTTTACGCATATTTTCGGGAAAAAGGTGCTTGATAAAATCATCAATGTCGAAACCGAACTTCCGGTAAAACTCGTAGTCTGCGTCGAGCGAATCGAAAGCCGCGCGCAGCAGACATTCGAAAGTCTCGTAAACTCCCTCGCAATCTGTTGCCGTGGCGACGTATGTGGCAAAGCGGGAAGTTCCCCAATCACGTTTTATTTCTTCCTCCGGCTTGATATCTTCGAGATCGCGCTTGTTGAACTGCACCACTATGGGCATTTTATCGTAGTCCAGGCCGTTGAGTTTCAAGTTTTCCTTGAGGTTTTTGAAACTGATGCTGTTTGAAAGCGCCTGGCTTTTCTGGCTGTCCGCTATAAAAGCGACCGCATCCGCACCCGCCAGAACCGCTTTGCGGGTCGAGTTATGCACTACCTGGCCAGGCACGGTATAGAGCTTGAGCTTAACGCTCAGCCCGGACGGAGTGCGATAATGGATGGGAAGAAGGTCGAAAAACAAAGTCCGGTCGTGCTGGGTTTCGAGACTCATCAATCTCCCGCGCGCCTCGGGGTTGAAAAGCGTATGCAACTGTTGGAGATTGGTGGTCTTCCCACTCAAGGCAGGCCCATAGTACACTACCTTAACGGCAACCTCCTTCAACTGAAGGTTCATCTGAACCATTAAAAACCTCCGGAAATGCCCAAAAACAAGTGAATATCCAGAGTTAATTTACATCATCCGGGCGCATGAGGCAACTACACCGGTTGGGTGGCTCGATTCCTTGACATTTTGGGTCTCCGATGGTACAATGCTACTCTATCAAAAAGGGCGATATTTAGGATGATCAAGGGGTTCTAATGACGATTTCCGGCGTGTCGTAGCAGTGGGGGTCGCTGAAGGGATCCCGATTCCGTTGTTTTACGTATCCCCTAAAGGAAGGAGAAAGTTATGAAGAAAAAGCTCCTGGCGCTTATGGGTTTGTGCATTCTGCTGACCGTGTCGATGGCTTCCGGCCAACAGACTGGTTCTGACGCAATAGATTACTCGGGAGCCGGGTTCATCAACTGGTCCAACGGCTGGATATACGCCACAGGGATGTCGGCCTGCAACCCGAGGTTCCCTCGCGGCCAGCAGCAAGCCATGCTGAAGCTCGGCGCAAGGAAGGACGCTCAGAGAAGGCTTTTGGAGGTCGTCAAAGGGGTCACTATAACCTCCGAAACGGTGGTGAAGGACTTTATTACCGTTTCCGACACTGTACGTTCCGAAGTTAAGGGTATGATAATGGGCGCCGTTATGATCGGGACTTATGTGATGAAGTCCGATTGCACGTGCGAAGTCACCATGGCGATGCCTGTATACCCGAACCTCACGAGGGCGTTGGTTAAGGAGGCGCGAACCAATCCAACCGTCAAGAAGAAAATAGATCCACCGCCACAAAGACCCAAACAGACGTATAGGTACACCTCGAGCACTCCCACTCCGCCCCCGCCTCCTCCTCCTCCCGCTAATCCGCCTCCTCCGCCCGTAAAGCCGACTCCACGGCCCACGCCGCCGCCCCCTCCTCCTCCACCTCCACCCCCGGCTTCGAGCGAGAATTTCCCGGCCTCCAAGCTCAAGTGGGACGGACTGGTCATTGACGCCCGCAGGGCGAGAGCCAAGCCCGCGTTGTTGCCAGTTGTTTATAACGAAAGCGGGGTGGTGGTATATTCTCGCAACAACGTCAACGATCAAACAACCGTCAAATCCGGTATTGTGGGATATGCCCGCGATCTGGGCGCCGCAAAGAGGCATTTCCGCGTGGCAAGGGATCCGTTGGTGGTGGTCGCCAGAAAAGTTCGCGGTACGAAAAAGACCGATCCGGTGGTATCCAACGCCGCAGGTAATTATATCAAGCGCACCGAGCCCAACAGCAGCTACTTGCGCCAGGGCCGGGTCATGGTTGTCTTTTAACAAAGGGGTAAAACAATGAAGCGTTCCACAACAAAGTGCCTGGCGGTACTTTTAGTATTGGGCTTGGTGTCGTTGATGGCCGGTGCGGCTAACGCCGGCACGCGGGTGATGAGCGGCACTCACAAGGTCATCCTGGATATAGTGGCCGCCGACTGGGAAAAACACCCGGTCGAAAACATACCGAATTACAGTAACAAAACCTACCGGCAGCAGGTGCTGCAAAAGGACGAATTCAGCACGCGGGTACTTATCGAGGTGAAGATGGAGCCGCTGCGAAGCAACGCTTCTTTCCCCGTAAGCGGTCTCCCGGGTTCATTCAGGGAATTCGTCAGCCCGGAGAAGATGATACAATCCAACAATCCGTCCATTGTGAGCAAGGCGCGGCAAATTACTTCCGGCGCACGGAACGTCGCCGACGCCGTCGAACGTATCTCAAACTGGGTGCACGACCACGTTACCTACACCATTCCGGTGCCGCAGGACGCGTTGAACGTCTATCGTTCAGGCAGAGGCAGTTGTCAGGGTTACACCCGTTTGACCATAGCTTTGTGCCGGGCGGCCGGCATACCTGCGCGATATGCGCACGGATACCTCGTGCCGGGAGAAAACTGGGGCGCCCGGGTCGAGCGGTTCGGAGTGAAAACGCACGGCGGCGGATACCACGCATGGATAGAAATATACTATCCCGACGTTGGATGGTGTTTCACGGACGGAGAGTACACTAAAAACTACGTCGATCCGTATCATATTATTCGATGGATCGACGGTGAGAGGTCTACTCCCGTTCCGCGCAACCCCGTCGAAAACCTCAATGCGGACACCGGGAACACTTACACGAAAGTCGAAGATAATAATTTGGCCAAATGGGTCGATTATTACCCCGGCCCCAAAAAGGATATATTGGGACTGCCCATCCGGTCACAACAAACCGGCGCCGTTTGGGGGTATCTGAAAGACTCAAGAGGGCGAACGATAACCGACGCGAAGCTCGTTGTGTGGGGAAAACCGGACGCTCACGGTAGTAGAAAAGGCAAAGTGCTGAGCCTGCCGGACTCGGGTATCTGGTCCATCGCAGGACTGAACACCGGCACGCACATGATAAGCATTAAAGTCGGTGGAAAACGAAAAGATTTCGACATCGAGGCCAGAAGAGGACGGATAATCCGCAAGGATATCGTATACTGACGTCGGGTTGCAATACTCGATAAATTGCTTAACTCAAGCGGCCCCAAGCGGCCGCTTTATTTTTTGCGCCGGGGCCGTCTATTTGAAGGGCGTTTTGACCATTTTTTATTTGCCGGCGCCGGCACCGGATTCTACACTGCAATTCGTTCCGCCGGGTGGCCCGTCTATGGCGTGATTGTCCGTCCGCCGCAAGGATCCCGACAGTTCCGTACGGAATCGGGGCCACCCGTCAGTGGCACGTTTTTCCGTAAAACTATAATATGGAGGTTTAATCCGTACTAAAACGTGAATAACCAAAATCAATAATGGGGGTGTATGATGATGCGAATAGGCATTGGGCGCCATGTTTTGGTTTTAGCGATGCTCATGGCATTGGCCGTCGGTATTGGAGAGGGCGCGGCGGAGGATGCGGTCGCGCGCGGCGACAGTCTCTGGAAACAGAGGGACAGCATCGAGAAAACCCGGCAAGCCATCGCTGTGTGGGAGGAAGCGACTAAGATAAAAAGGCGCGACCCCGACCTATGGGCGAAAATCGCCAGGGGGTACTTCTGGCTTGGGGAATTGACTCCCGTCGGCGACAAGAAAAAGAGGATGGATGCGTGCACCAAAGGAATAAAGGCCGCCCAAAAAGCTATCGACATCGAACCCGAACACCTTCCCGCGAGATTCTGGCGAATCGTTCTTCACGGGAGATATATCGAGGCGAGGGGGCTCTTGTCGGGATTCGATTTCGGTGAATCCATCAAGACGACTTTGCTCATCACCAGCCGAGACGAAACTTATTATAACGGCGGGATTTACCGTTTCTGGGGACGGGTGATGTGGTCCGTTCCGCCGGTTATCGGGCGATTTATCAAGTTGGATATTAAAGACTCGATAGAGACCTACGAGCAGGCGCTGAGAATAAGCCCTCATTTCCTTGAAACCGGGTTATATATGACGGATTCTTACATCAAAATGGGAGAGAAGGACAAAGCTCGCCAAACGCTCGAGTGGATGGTTAAAGCCGATCCCGAAAAAATGCCGGAATACGCGCC
>CAZDAF010000159.1:0-8167 GCA_964503115.1 uncultured bacterium | reverse complement strand
ATACAACCAGCAAGGACCTTCCCAACATAGTGCTTTCGGTCAAGAAAAGGGTCGAGTCGGGAGGGACGTGGCAAAAGGATGACTAACTTATTTAAAAAAGAAATACATACCGAGATAAACATCGACGCCGGCCCCGATGCTGTCTGGGATGTGCTTGTCGACCTGGCCTCCTACCATGAATAGAACTTAATGGTGAGGAAAGCCAGCGGAGAGGCGCGTGTCGGCGCACGGCTTGATTTGCATTACGAGCCGGAGGGTCTGAAGAAACGGAACTTCAAGCCGGTGCTGATGTTTGTCGAGCCGGGCCGCGAACTTAGATGGAAGGGCAGGCCGGAAATTCGCTTCCTCGTCGAAAGCGAACACATCTTCATCCTCACGGAGTCGGAAGATGAAAAAACTCACCTCGACCATGATATGATCTTTTACGGACTCCTTATTCCCCTCCGTAGAAATATCATTGAGAAATCCATCCGGAAGCCCTTTAATGATGTGAACAAGGCGATGAAGGAAAGGGTGGAAGGGAGAAATGAATAGTAAACATAAGCTGGCAGCCGGCGGCGAGGTAAGTAAGGAGCTGACGGATAACAAAGAACATTATGATGAACGAAACTATCGAACACCTCATCGCCGGACCGTCCGACCGCAAACATGAAACGCCCATTTTTCTCCAGCACGGAGCGTTTCATAATGCAGCGTGTTGGGAACAGTTCATGGATTACCTCGCCGAGTTGGGCTACGAGGTATACGCCATAAGCATGCCGGGCCACAGTTTCGGCGGATGGACAACATTGATGACCACCAAGAGCGATACTCGAATCAAAGCGGCGCTTCCGCTGGCGCCCGGGGGCGGCAAGTCCCCGCTTTATGGGAAAGATAATCCTACCACCAAAATGCTCACCCTCGATTGGGAACGCACAGTACCGACCCTCTACCTGACGGCTGAATTCGATACGCTCCTTCCTCTCGATGGGATGAAGGATATGCTTGATCGCACTCCCGAGCCCAAAGGCATGGTTGTCCTGCTTAATGCCGATCATTTTCATTTCTGCGACGGCGTTGAAGTCGTTCACGACTTTTTCAGGCAGATGGGCGGTTTTGTGGGCGGTATGGATCCGGGAGGGGAAAGTGAACCCGCGCCTATGAAAAAGGCTAAACCAAGTTCCGAACTTTGTTCGGGTAAAGATGCATATACGTTTATACAAGGTATCGGTTTAGCCCATATGGACGCACATCTAAAAGGCAATTCGGACGCTATGGAACTTCTAAAAGGAGATATAGCTGCACTGCTCGCGGATCGAGGCGTTAAAGTCGAAGTGATACCGGGATAACGGCCTTCGATAAATTTTTCCCGTCTCGCCAGGGTTTCGGACTTCAATTAAATAACAATCGTTTTGAGGGGGAAATAGCTATGTTTCCCTGTACCATACCCGGAGTTTAGTTGACTTTTATCCATACTTCCATGTGCGATAGTCCACGGTTGGCCCAGGCGTAGTAGGGAATGGCGGTGAAGTTTTTGCCGTCTGCGGTCCGGCCTTCGATTACGGTAATACCTCCGAGGAGATTGGGTTTGTTTTCAGCGGTAAGCTCCGATTCCTTGTCGAGCACCAGCTTGTGCACGTCAAGTCCTTTGTTGTCCACATCCTCAACGCAGTAGAGCAGCGGCCCGTACATTATCGCGACCTTACCCCGGTTTTGCCTGACTTCGGGCGGTGAAGCCACCGGCCGGGGCCTCATCTGCAAGCTTATCTCCACCACATCTCCGTCTTTCCATTCACGGGTGATGTCCAGGTACGTTCCCGGGGCGGGTTCGTGTTTATGGTCGTCGCCGTTGATTTCGACATCGAAACGTGGAGTCCATTCCGGTTGACGGAGGTGAAGGGCAAAGCGCATCGGCGCTTCGAGAGATAGCCGTATTTTTACGGTTCCCTCGAATGGCAGGCCGCTATCGACGTTAAGCGCTACCTCGCCTTCGGGCATCTGGAATCGAGCTTTGCCTCCGATATATTGATGCACCCGGATATTGCCTGCGTTCTCGCCGTAAATGTAGCTCTCGAGCGAAGCGAAAAATCTCGCCAGGTTCGGCGGACAGCATGCGGCAACGTACCACTGCTTGCGCCTGGTGGCGCCGTATGAAACCAGTGGATTCTGGTAGAAATAGTGTTTCCCTTCCTGTGACAACCCGGAAAGTATGGCGTTGTAGAGTGTGCGCTCCATCAAGTCGGCGTACTTCGCCTCGCCGGTAGCGCGGAGCATACGCCATGAATAGAAAAAGCTCGCTATGGCCGCGCAGGTTTCGGTATAGGATTTATTGGGAAGCTCGTAGTCTTTGCCGAACCCTTCGCTTATGGTCAACGACCCTATCCCGCCGGTGATGTAAGTTCGCTTGTTTGCGGTGTTGTTCCAGATCAGTTCGAGCACTTCTAACAGTTTGCCGTCTCCGTTTTCGAGGTAGAGGTCTGCGGCCCCGGTGTAAAAATACATCGCCCGGACCGAGTGGCCGACGGCCACGGTCTGATCCATCAACGGCTTGTGTTGCTGGAAATATTTAGCGGAGAAAAATTCCGCAATCGCGCGCGGGAGACTCGAAAGCTTCATATCGGCCCAACCGACGGACGAAAACGCAGGCTTTTTTTCACGGGGCGGATAAGGTGCCCTCTTCTTTTTCTTGATTCTCGAAAATTCGATATTATCGCGGATGGCGCTTAGCATGGTCCTCGTAAAGCGCTTGTCGCGGCCGCGCCGGTGTATAAAGAAGCTTGCGGTATCGAGATAGCGCTTCTCGCCCGTCACGCGGTATAGCCTTATCATGGCCAACTCGATCTCCTCATGGCCGGGGACGCCCCGGTTTTTTTCGGGGCCGAATCGGGCGGCGATCAGGTCGGCGAACTTTATCGCCACGTCGAGAAGAGAGTTGTGTCCGGTAGCCTCGTGATGCGCGCAGGCCGCTTCGATCAGGTGCCCGGCGCAGTAGAGTTCGTGGTTATGGAGCAGGTTGGTCCAACGCCGCTCCGGAGCGAATATCCGGTAATGGGTGTTGAGGTAGCCGTCCTCCATCCGGGATGCTGCGATCAAATACACGGTTTCGGCAACCCGCGCGGACAAATCGCCGGCGTCAGGGTTCTTGCCAATTATGTACGAAGCGGCCTCCAGCCATTTGTACAAGTCGGAGTCGCAAAAAAACGCGCCATAATATGTTCCATCCTTGACACCCGCCGCCACGCGGAAGTTATCGAGAGTTTTGAATGTCTCGAGTTGATCCCATTGCGACGGCAGACTCACGCGCCTGATCAACTCGCGCCTAGGCGACCAGAACGAGTCCGTGATCTCAACCTTCCCTCGCGCAGGAGAATCAAACAGGGCATAGGGCGATGTTTTGCCGCTTTCTATCAAGCCACCTCCTTGTCGCTTCATTTAGTCCACTACTTCCCGGTTCAAATCAATATAGTAGAATAGTAGTGGATCATCACCCCACCGCTCCGGCGACTGAACTTCCTGGGCGGCTAAAATTCAATCGACCCGGTTATCTGATATTTACTCGGACGGTCTCCACGCTCCAAGTGTCCCCACTTTGGTGAAGTGACAAGATTTTCGGTATCCTTTTACGAAGGATCATGTGACGGAGGAGACTTGGGATGAAGAAAATCAATCGTCGAAAATTCATGAAGGATACCGCCGGCGCCGCCGTTCTGGCCGGAATGGGGACGTGGAACCGGGCTTCGGCATTCTCAAAAGATCGGCCCAACATATTGTTGGTGCTTGATGACCAGGAACGGCAGCCGATGCATAATGCTCCTTATAAGCAACCCAATCGCCGTCGGTTGAGAAAGCACGCGGTGGAGTTTACCGACGCTCATTGCACCTATCCTTTATGCTCGCCCAGCCGGGCATCGATTATGACCGGTCGGTATCCCCACGAGGTGGGTGTTCTCACCAATATCGACTTTGCCGCCAAGAATCCTGATCTGGCTCCGAACATTCCCTCAATGGGCGGCATCTATTCCGAAGCCGGATATCACACCGCTTATTTCGGCAAGTGGCATCTGAGCCACCGCGCTCATTTCGATTGGCTGACCAAATACGGCTGGAAATCGCTCGATATACCGAACCAGATGGTCGCCGCGTGGGGTTCGGATGATCGAGTCACGAAAAGCACTGCGCGATGGATCGCGAAAAGTAAAGACAAATCGCCGTGGCTGATGTTCTATTCACCGCTCAATCCGCACGACATCTGCTTCTCATTTCTCGATAAAGCCTATCCTGTCGACAGGGACAGTCCCATTAGTTTGCCGCCGAACTTTTCGATTGAAAAGTCACCGGACATCAAAACGGCAAGCGAGTTCGATGAGTTTCTGTTTATGAAAAAGTATATGCCCGAAACCGAAGAGGAATGGCTGAACTATCTGCGGTTTTATTATTTCCTGATCGAAAGCGTGGATCACAACTTCGGCCTTGTGCTGGATGCTCTCGAAGAAAGCGGGCAATGGGACAACACGGTAGTTGTGTTCACGTCCGACCACGGCGAAATGGGCTCGTCGCACGGCCTCCACACCAAGGGCCCGACAATGTACGAGGAAAACATGAACGTACCTCTCTGGATATCCGATCCGCGCCGAATGAGCGGTTTCCGGCGATGCAACTCAATGGTGTCAAATCTTGACATCCTGCCGACGATGTGCGCCATCGCCGGTATCCGCCGACCCGAACCTCTACAGGGCCACGACCTCAACTCCGTGATCGAAGGCGCGGAGGGTGTCGAAAGAGGGCAACTGTTCGCCGAAGGCTCGCTTCGAACGCAAGTTGCATGGCGGGGAGTGCGCACGCGTGAATGGAAATACTGGCATTACACCAACGGCGAGGAAGTGCTGTTCAATATCAAAAACGATCCTCTGGAAATGAACAACCTCGCCTCCGATCCCGAAGCCGACGACGTGTTGGTTCGTTTCCGCAACCGGGTCAGGAAATGGAGGCGGGATACAAACGATCCTTTAAAGGGGTTTATGAATTAGGTCTCGGGTTGAGCGAGTAGTCCCTCTATAAGAGGCTGTTAATAGATGGGTGTTGGCTCCGGGTCAATAGGGGAAGCACCGGGGACGCCTTTATGGAAAATCATTTACACGAAGCAGAGGGGTTGAACTTCGCGGGCCGGTCGGCCTGACGCCCCCGATACTCTCACGCCTATATTAGGGAAACAGGATTATCTTTCAACCCCCTCGTGCGTCGGGGCAAGCTATGGGGGAGAGGGTGAACCCGAACCCCCGAAAATATCGGCACAAGCCGTTCTTTCTATTCCGTTCTTTTCCGTCTTCTCCGCTCTCGTCCCAAGCCGACTCAAAATCCTACCGGCAATGCAAAAACTTCTTCTAAAAGCCGCCGAACGGTCTTGATAAGATCACTCGAAACGGTATAATGTAGGTAGCGGTATTGAAAGCGGATAAACAGGAGGCCGAAGGCCATGAGGAAAAGATATGCAGTTCTGATAATGTCGGCGGCAGTGCTTTCGGCGCTTGCCATTTTATCGGGAAATGAAATCGCGAAAGAGGCGAAAGCGCAATCGGGCGCCAATGATCCCGAACTGGCAATACAATCCAGTCACAATGACCGGATCGAATCGATAGCTTTCAGTCCCGATGGAAAGCTTTTGGCTTCCGCCGGCAAGGATTGGACCGCAAAACTTTGGGACGCTAACACGGGAAGGCTTGTCAGGACGATTACCGGGCACTCGCATCATGTAAATGCGGTGGCTTTCAGCCCGGACGGAAAGACAATGGCGACCGGAAGCGGCGACAAAACGGTCAAGCTATGGTCTGTGGAGTCGGGCAAGCTTATAAGAACCCTCAAAGGACATACTTTTCATGTGGACGGCGTCGCTTTCAGCCCGGACGGAACCGCATTAGCTTCAGCAAGCTCGGATAAATCCATCAAACTGTGGAACGTCAAAACGGGCAAACTCACCGGGACACTCAAAGGACACAAAAAAGCGATCTCGGCGGTTGTGTTCAGCCCGGACGGAAAGGTACTGGTATCGGCCAGTGACGATACCACCGTGAAATTGTGGGATACATCCACCGGAAAGCTCGTCAGGACGATTGAAGATCATACCAGGGATGTAACTTCGGTATCATTCACTCCCGACGGAAAAATACTGGTCACCGCCGGTTGGGATAACACTATCAAATTGCGGGATATGGAGACGGGCGGGCTGATCGAAACCATCGAATTGGACAAAGTATACATAAATTCGATTTCCATAAGTCCGGACGGGAAACTGCTGGCCACGGGCGGTCATGATATGAAGGTCAGGATTTGGGAATTAAGCACGGGCAAGCTTCTGAGTACCCTCCAGGGCCATAGCGACAAAGTGAATGCCGTGGCTTTCAGTCCATCGGGAACCGTGCTGGCGTCGGCGGACGGTGGAGCGAATATAAACCTGTGGGATGTAAAAACGGGCGTTATTGTTCGCGGATTAAAACGGAATTCATACGTTGTCAAATTCATTGATTTCAGTCCCGAGGCGGGAATTATGGCGACGGCCCATGAAGACAACACCGTCAAGCTCTGGGCTCCCGGTGATAACCGCCTCACCAACGTGCTTCACGGACACACCGATGAGGTGGAGTGGGTATCGATAAGCCCCGACGCCCGAACCCTGGCTTCCGCTTCCCACGACGAAACCGTCAAATTATGGGATTTGAGCACCGGCCGGCTTATGAGAACGTTAAGCGGCCACACCAAAAACGTAAACTCGGTCGATTTCAGCCCGGACGGAAAGATATTGGCCTCCGCATCAATGGATAAAACCATAAAACTTTGGGACGTGGCTTCGGGCGGACTCGTAAAGACGCTCAAGGGGCACACTCGATCCATCTATGTAATAGCCTACGGCCCCGACGGTAAGGTTCTGGCATCGGGCGGCGGTGATTCCAAAATCATGATATGGGACGTCGCTTCCGGGCGGAACATCCGCACCCACCCGGAACATTACTACCCGATTTCAGCGCTGGCCTTCAACCTTGACGGCAGCCTGCTGGCATCGGGCGGCTATGACCGTACGATCAAGCTGTGGGATATGAAAACCGGCAAGCTCATCAGGACCATGAAAGGGCACAAGGGACTCGTCTCCGTTCTGGAATTCAGCCCGGACGACAAGGTGCTGGCGGCCGCAGACGATGACGGTCTCCTGAAAATATGGGATTACAACAGGGGCCGGACGTTGCGAACCATGAGGGGACACAGTCACTGGATATACGCCATGGCTTACGGCATGGGAGGGAAAGTACTGGTTTCCGGTAGCTTCGACGGCACCATAATGTTCTGGAACCCCAATACGGGCGGACGATTATGTACGCTGATGCCGCTCGATGACAGTGAATGGGTGGCCTACCTGCCCAACGGGCGCTTCGATACTTCACCCAATGGGAAAAAGTACATAGGTTGGACGGTGGGCATGCAATCGTACCCGGCGGAACGATTTTGGGACAAGTATCATCGTCCGGGGTTATTGAGAAGTGTGATTGAAGGGAAGAAAATAGATTAAAATGCTTTTATCGATAACCGGTTAATTATTCCGTGATGACATCCAAGAATATATCAAAGGGTTTACCATAGCGAGGAAAAAATGGCACGTGTTTCTTTGTTGAGGTGTGAAGAGTATTCCAACCAGCTTCTTAAAAAAACCATTATAAGAGGTCTTTCCGATATTGGATTTTCGCTGGATTCTTTCAAGGGAGCGCGAGTTGCTTTGAAGCCAAATCTGCTATTGCCGTCCAAACCCGAAAGAGCCATAATTACTCATCCGGAATTTTTCAGGGCGGTTGCGCAGGTGGTCAGTGAAAACGGTGGACTCCCGGTGCTCATGGAAAATCCCGGAATAAGTTCCCTTGAAAATATCGTAAAAAAATCGAAATATGGAAAAATAGTTGAAGATGAGGGAATTGAAGTCGGAGATGTTAAAGAAGCCAAGATACTCAAATACGATGGGGCCCGAGTGTTCAAGCAGATCGAAATTTCGAAATCCTTCTTTGACGTAGACATAATAATCAATCTGCCAAAATTCAAAACTCATGGATTCACTTACTTTACCGGAGCGGTAAAGAACCTGTTCGGGGTCATTCCGGGGCTTCGGAAATCGAGAATGCATATGAAAGTTCCCGAAAGTGATGATTTCGCC
>CAZDAF010000158.1:0-8190 GCA_964503115.1 uncultured bacterium | reverse complement strand
AACTGGCAGCTATCCAAAAAGAGATAGACCCGATCGGAAAAACACAAACGAACGAGAGAGAAAAATGCGAAAGGGATCGGCAACAATCGAGGAAAAATCAGCGCAGAGTTGGGATGAAGGGTGCCCTGATTTGGATGAATGTTTAGCCGGGCGCCCATGCAAACGTATTCCATTTAACTTTTTTCCGCTCTGTGCGCTTAATCCGGGAGATATAGTTAAAGTCGTCAGAACGGCAGGCGGTAGAGGTGTGGAGTCCAAGCTGGCGGCAATGGGTATACATCCCGGCGCCGAGGTAAGGGCGATCAGCAATCTCGGTGGGCCGATGATTATAGAAGTCAAAGGATCTAGACTGTCCATAGGTCGCGGATTGGCTTCCAAGATCATGGTGGAAAAGTAAGATAATGTAGAAGCTGTCGAGTATTTTGATTGGTTATCTCACTTGAAGAGGTGAATTGTAATGGAGGATGATATTGTGAAACTAAGCGAGCTTTCGATTGGCGAGTCCGCGGAAATAGTGAAGGTCGGGGCCGTGGGAGAAATAAAAAAGCGGCTTATGGAGATGGGCGTTATAAGGGGTGCGAAGGTCGAGGTGGAGAGATTTGCCCCGATGGGTGATCCCATCGAGATTTTCCTCATGGGTTATCATATGAGTCTTAGGCGGAGTGAGGCGGAAGGAATCGAGGTGAAAAGGCTTAAGAACTGATTTTTTTTGCAACAAAAGTTAGAAACACCTAACAAAAAATAACCGTAAGGGGTCGAAGAATGAAAAATGATAATAAAAACAACCAAAAAAATAAATTATTCGTAGCACTGGCGGGGAACCCCAACTCGGGAAAAACCACCATTTTCAACGCCATCACCGGCGCCAGGCAGCATGTCGGCAATTACCCCGGCGTGACGGTGGAACGCAAGGAAGGAGAATTTGAGCACAAAGGCGTTTCCCTTCACGTTATAGATCTCCCCGGTACTTACAGCTTGGGTGCATACTCTCCCGACGAAAGGGTGGCTCGGCGGGTTTTGATTGATGATCATCCCGACGTGGTGATCCAGGTGATCGATGCGGGTAATCTCGAGCGGAATCTGTACCTGACGTCTCAATTGATACCCATGAAAGTGCCCCTGGTGCTCGCGTTCAATATGATGGACGAGGTCAAGAAAAGAGGCATACGGTTCGATATCGATCAACTTAGTACCCTGCTTGGAGTGCCGATTGTGACGACTATCGGTAACAGGAGTGAGGGTATAGAAGAACTGCTGGACAAGGCGATCGAGGTGGCGCAAACGGGGAAGGAACCGGCCGTCGATGTCAGGTTCGGCTTGGAATTCGACCGCTCCATAGACGCCATTCGGGAAAAAGTTGCAGGCAGCGCCTTGGCGGAGAAATATGATCCCAAGTGGTTGGCTATAAAGCTTCTGGAGGAAGACCAGGAGGTTTTGGAGTGGATGAAATCTTCCGACGGGGACGATGCGCTCGAAAAAGCGAGTGAGGAAAGAGACCGGATCAAGGAGTTGATGGACGACGATCCGGAGATATTGCTCGCAGACGCCCGGTACGGTTGGTTGCATGGGGCGGTTAAGGAAACGGTGAGTTTGACCCTCGAGGGAAGGCGAACCATTACAGACAAAGTGGACACGATTCTCGCCAACAGAGTGCTTGGTCTACCCATATTCTTGTTACTTATGTGGCTTACCTTCGAAATTACATTCAGGTTTGGCGCTCCCTTTATGGAGCTTATCGAGAAGGGCACGGAATGGATAGGTATCGCGGCGGCGTTCGTTTTGCCGGATGGGCTTTTTCAGTCGCTGATAGTTGACGGCATCATCGCCGGCGTAGGGGGTGTGCTGGTCTTTCTGCCCAACATCATGCTCTTGTTCATCATGATTTCAATGATGGAGGATTCCGGCTATATGGCCCGGGCGGCGTTCATTGTGGACAGGGTCATGCATCTGGTCGGCTTACATGGCAAGAGTTTTATTCCTTTGTTTATCGGTTTCGGCTGCAACGTTCCGGCGATCATGGGCACAAGGGTGCTCGAGAACGAGCGGGACCGGATTACCACTATCCTGGTTGCTCCTTTCGTAAGCTGTAGCGCGAGGCTGCCGGTTTTTGTTCTCCTTGCCGGAGCCTTTTTTCCGGCTGCATACGCGGGAAGGATCATTTTCTCGCTTTATATTTTAGGCGTTGTAGTTGCGATGGTTATGGCTCGTCTGCTTAGGGCATACGTTGTCAAGGGGCCGCCGACTCCTTTTGTGATGGAGCTTCCGCCTTACAGAATGCCGACTCCCAAAAGCGTTCTGATGCACACCTGGGAGCGGGCGTGGATGTATATCAAAAAGGCCGGCACCATTATTCTAGCGATGTCCGTCGTGGTCTGGTTTCTTACAAGCTTTCCCCAAAAAGCGGAGTATGGCCCGGATATTAAAGGAACTGTTACCAAACATGGATCGGTTGAGAATTTGCCCAGGGAACTGGAGGTTGGAGCGGCCGAAGCACAGATTATCGGGAGCTATGCGGGTAGAATCGGCCGGGCGATTTCTCCGGTTCTTATGCCTGTCGGGTTGAATGATTGGAAAATCAGCATCGCTTTGTTGACCGGGTTTGTGGCAAAGGAAATCGTGGTTTCGACCATGGGCACACTGTACAGCCTTGAGGGGGCTGATGAAGAAAGCCCGGATATCAGGGAAGCGTTGATGGCCGATCCGTTTTTCAGTCCTCTGCGGGCTTATGCATTAATGGTCTTTATTCTTCTGTATATGCCATGCATAGCCGTGCTGGCGGTTGCATACAGGGAACTCGGGTCGTGGAGATGGACGGCGTTGATGGTGTTGATGACGACAACCGTCGCTTACGTCACCTCCGGTCTGGTGTGGTGGATCGGCAGGCTGGTGGGATTCCAGTGAGGAGGATCCGATGGAAAAAATTATAATCGGGATATTGGTGTTGCTCGCTGTTTCTTATGTGGTTGTCACCATCAGAAATTCTCTGAAAAGACCGCAATGCTCGCGCGATACTGAGGAAAACTGTTCGTTAGGGGAAGAAGACGGTGCTTGTGATTCGTGCCCGTTTTCGAGCTCCTGCGATGTGATGCTAAAAACTGGAAAAAAGTAAGCTGAATAAACATTGTTGTGCTGATGAACAAAATATAACCGAATCCGGGAGGACAAAATATGAAAGCTGCAGATGCAAAAACCGACGGTTATACACTTGGACGCTGGGCGAGTTTCTATGACCTGTCCGCTTTAACAGGGATGAGGGCAAGAGGTGTACTGAATACTTTCCCACCGAAGCCCGGTGAGCGGGTGCTCGATGTCGGTTGCGGAACAGGGACATTGGCATTAATGCTCGAAAAGGCGGTAGGAGAGACCGGAACGGTGGTGGCAGTGGACGCCGCTGCGAAGATGATAAGAGTTACTCAACGTAAAGCGGCTCGTCAGGCGCGTGAAATCGACTGCAAAGTAGCGGCTATCGAAGAGTTACCGTTTGAAGATAAGTCGTTCGATAGTGTCTATTCGACATTTATGACCCACCATTTGCCTATAGCTGTTAAACAGGCCGGCTTTAAGGAGATTCTTCGGGTACTCAAGCCCGGGGGCGGGTACTACATTGTGGATTTCGGAGCCGCCAAATCACTTTTCTGGAGGATTGTCTTTTGGTTGCCGCAACTCACACATGCTGATTCGCTCGCTCCTCATGTGAGAGGAGAGCTGCCGAGATACCTGGAGGATGCCGGATTTGTCGATGTGAATGCGGCTCGCCGCTCTTTGGGGCTGATTGATTATGTAGTTGCAAAAAAAACGGTTGAAAAAAGGAAATAATTGAAGCGCCACCTGAAAAACCGATCGGTGTGTCGGCCAAAAACGACTGGACGGTTGCCCCGATAATTTTATGCGGTGACACCTGGGGGAACCTTCTAAAAGTGAGCACATATTTGACGAGGGGTTTAAGCTTCTTGTCCTTGTTTGCTCCAGACAGATAGGCGTGCTTGACGATTAACCTTCAGTGGGTATCTTGTAAAGTATATGGATTTGTGGGGGTGATGTAAGGAGGTCGTCGATAAACGACAGATCGGGCGGACGGAAATGTCTGCCCTCCCATTTAGGATTAGTTTGGCGGACATTTCTATCCGCCAAACTAAGCTCGTTAAGGTAGTTTGTACTCATTTATCGACAGCCTCTAAGAAGGAGTAGTTATGAAGACAGTGGTGGTAGGCCCTGGAGCGGTGGGGTGTTTGTTCGCTTCGTTTTTTGCTGCTTCCGGCAAAGATATTGCCATTTTGGACAAGCGGCCGGAACGCGCGAAGCAAATCGATAGCGATGGAATTAGTGTCGAAGGGATCGGTGGAAAGCGGCAATTCGCTGTGAAGGCTACTGCCGATCCCGCCGACATCGGAACCGCCGAGTTGGTGCTTATATGCGTTAAATCGCCGGACACGTCGGATGCCGCGCAGCATGCTCGATCATTGGTGAATGACGATACCCTCGTAGTTACATTGCAAAACGGTTTGGGCAATGTCGAGAGGATTGCCGAAGTCGTCGGAGCGGAACACGTCGTCGGCGGAACCACATCGCAGGGAGCCACGTTGTTGGATGTGGGTAGAATCCGGTATGCCGGAAAGGGTGAAACGACTATCGGGGAGATGAGTGGAGAAATCACCGACCGGCTGCGTAAATTGAAAAAATTCCTCGAAGAATCCGACATCCCGACGAATCTAACCGATAATCTCGACGGGTTGTTGTGGTCCAAGTTGGTGATCAACGTCGGTATAAACGCCCTGACCGCCATTACAAGGCTCAATAACGGCAAGCTTATCGAGTACGAAGGCTCGCACGCGGTGTTGCGAGCGGCGGTCGAGGAAGCTATCGAAGTGGCGTCAAAAGCAGGCATAAAACTGCTTTTCGACGATCCCGTGGCCAAGGTGGAAGATGTTTGCCGGGCGACTGCCGCGAACGTATCCAGTATGCTCCAGGATACGCTTAGAAAGAGACGCACCGAGGTCGAATACATAAACGCCGCGGTGGTGCGCCGCGCGGCGGAGTTGGGATTGGCGGCGCCGGTTAATGAAACACTTGCAAGACTCGTTTCAACTATTCAGGAGAGTTATGACGAGCAAGTTTTAAATTAGGAGGCAGAATGGCTCTAAACGTTGTAACTAAAATCGATGGCCCGATAGCTGTTCGTAACGTGATTGTCAGCGTCTCGGACAAATCGGGGTTGGAGCGATTCATACCCGCACTTGCGGATACTTGCCCTGACATACATTTTTATTCCACTGGAGGTACTTTCGCCGCTATCGAGAAAATATTGGGCGGAAAAGCGGCTTCTCTGTTAAGTCAAGTAAGTGACTATACCGGTCAGCCGGAGATGCAGGGCGGGCTGGTTAAAACGCTTGATTTCAAAATTTACCTCGGGTTGCTTTCCGAAAGGTATAATGACGCCCACGTGGCGGATCTGGCTCGTACGGGCGCCGTCAATTTCGACATGGTGGTAGTGAACCTCTATCCTTTTCGGGAAACCGTCGCAAAGCCCGATGTGACAGCGGAGACGGCTCGCGGTAACATAGACATAGGCGGCCCGTGCATGATTCGAGCTTCGGCCAAGAATTTTATCAGGATAGCGGCGGTTGTCGATCCCGCCGATTACCAAAAGGTGGCCGATGAATGTCGCAACTCGGGTGGAAAACTGAGTCTTGAAACCAGGTATAAACTGGCGTGTAAAGCATTTGCGCATACCGCTCAATACGACAAGGCTATTTCAGAATATCTCGAAAAAACGGCCTTTGCGGACGTGAAGAGCGCTTATCCTGAAATCGTGGTGTGAGAGCTATGAGCGAAGACCTCAAAAAGATGTATAAAACGATAGTGTCGGAGCAATTCCCGCCGAAAATGGAAATCAGTTTCATCGATGAGGAAGGCGGCAGACAGACGCTCGAGTTCGAAAAGGTAACGTGGGACATAGCAGGTGAACGAAAGGGTCTTCGGTACGGTGAGAACCCCGGTCAACAAGCTGCTTTGTACAAACTTATAAACGGTAACCTGGTTCTGGGCGACGTGAAGATGCTGGCGCCGGGGAATTATCTCGCTTCCGACATGGAACTCTTGCAGAGTGGCAAGCACCCCGGCAAGATTAACATCACCGATGTTGATAACGCCTTGAACATACTGCGTTATCTCGACGACAGACCCTGCGCGGTAATCGTCAAACACAACAACCCCTGCGGGGCGGCCCGGGCCGATAAACTCGAAAAGGCATACCTGCGCGCATATATGGCCGACCGTGTGGCGGCGTTCGGCGGCGCAATAGCGCTCAACCGATCGGTCGACAAGGCCACTGCGGAAGCGATAGCGAATCAGTATGCCGAAGTGGTTGCGGCGCCCGAGTTTGAAGAAGGCAGCTTTGACATACTCGCCGGGCGGAAAAACCTGCGTATTCTACGAATAGACGACATCAAGCGTCTTGAAGAATTCGCCTCCGAGCGAGTGGTGGATTTCAAAAGTCTTATAGATGGCGGTATCATCGCCCAATGGTCGTTCATTCCAAAAGCCAAGTCGCCACAAGATATTGTCCTGGCAGCATGCAACTACAATGGGAAGGAATTCCGTATCAACCGCGAGCCGACGCAACGGGAGATGGATGACATGATTTTCGGCTGGCTTGTGGAAGCCGGCGTCACCTCGAACTCGGTGATTTACGTAAAAGACGGATGTACGGTGGGTATCGGCACCGGCGAGCAGGATCGTGTCGGCGTCGCTGAAATAGCTCGCGATAAAGCCTACCGGAAACTCGCTGACCGCTATTGTTTCGAGCAACACGGAATACCTTTCAACAACTTGGAGGATGAAGAAAAGAAACGCGAGATAGACGAGCATGTCGCAAGCGAACACGGTGGATTGAACGGATCGGCCATGGTGAGCGATGCTTTCTTCCCATTTCGCGACGGCGTAGAAGTCGGGCTTCGTGAAGGAGTCACGGCGGTCATTCAGCCGGGAGGAAGTGAGCGGGATTTCGAAAGTATCGAAGCATGCAACGAAAATGACGCCACTATGGTTTTCACCGGCGAAAGGTCTTTTAAACATTAAGAAAAACAGGAGGAACTATGAAAGCATTAGCAGCATTAACAAAATTGATTGCATCGATATCGTTTTTTCTGGCGATTGCCGCTTTGACGGCCCGGGCGGATTTTACCCCGGAAGAATGGAAAAAGCTAAGAAATGGTGAGGTTACTTTCTCCGGAGTTCCCGCGGAAAACCCCGATGGCAGTCACCGTATCGATTTTGTTACCAAAATTTACGTAAAAGCCCCTATGCAGGAAGTATGGAAAACAGTCCGGGATTACGAACATTTCCACGAGTTTATGCCCAAGGTCACTAAGGTCACTGTTTTAAAGCGCGAAGGGAACCTCACCTGGGTGCGCTATGATCTCAAGGTGTTGTGGCTAAAAGTCACCTATCATCTTAGCCTGGTGGATGACGATTCGCGCTACCGGGTCGACTGGACTCTGGATCGCAGCAAGGAAAACACTGTTCGCGATATTGTAGGGTACTGGGATGTTGATGACGCTCCCGGCGGCTCCGGTGTCGTTCTCAGTTATGCCTCCTTTGTGGATACGGGTATCCCAGCTCCTATGAAAATAGTTCAAAAGCTTGCAAGCATGGCGCTGCCTCAGGTTGTAAAGAATGTCCGCATGCGTGCGGAAAGTGGCGGAAAATGGAAGAAACCCGAGGGGTCCTGACAAAAAGAAGGAGAAAAAATCGTGAAAATACTCCGTACAATCATGTTGGTCGCTTTAATTACGTTGCTGGCGACTCCGGTAGCCCGCTCGGAGTTTACTGCCGAGGAATGGCAGCGGATGAAGAACGGCGATGTCATCATAACGGAAGTAGCTGCGCAAAATCCCGACGGCAGTCAGCGTATCGATTTTCTGGCAAAGCTGTATATCAAAGCGACCAGACAAGAGGTATGGAAAACTATCCGCGATTATAACCATTACTCGGAATTTATGCCCAGGCTGACGAAAGCCACTATATTGAAACAAGAAGGCCAAGTTTATTGGGTGCGCTACGAAGTCAAGGTGCTATGGCTTAGAGTCGTTTATCATCTTCGAGTGGAAGGTGTCGATCCCTTCAAACGGATTGAGTTTAAGCTCGATACCGACAAGAAAAACCACATACGTAACACTTATGGGTACTGGA
>CAZDAF010000157.1:0-8375 GCA_964503115.1 uncultured bacterium | reverse complement strand
TAAGTATTACACCCAGTTGGTGCTTTTTCACTTACATTAACCGGGAATCAGGGAATTGCTATCGGCGTAATTCTCAACCGGTTGAGTCTCTTGCAAAATCAGTTGATTTCGTCTTTCTTCAAATATCGATGAAAAAGCCGATCCTTGCGCCATGCCAATTACATGACAAAAAGCAGAAATGACCGGCTTTGTGAATATATTATCACAGATATGGTTCAAAGTGCAGACGGTATTGCCTGCTTTTTTCCCAAAGAGTAAGTTTCGTTGACGCTTTTGGTTTTCCGTGATAGCCTGAAAAACATAGGAAATACTAGCTTTGGTACAGGTGCGGTAACTTTATGCGTTTTGGCAAGATATTTTTAGTGTTACTACTGGTATTTTTAGCTTTTGAAGCGGGGGTCATTTACCAGAAACGTAAACACTCCGCCAAGGGCGATAACTCCGGCAATCCCGGCCACGAGTCCGCCGGAGGCATTACCGTGCGCGTTGCGCAACCCGTAGTGCGCGATATGTACGAAACGGTGCGTACCACCGGCACTCTCGAACCGGTGGAAAAGGCCGACATATTCGCCAAGTTGCCCGGGGAGGTTATCGCCGTTCACGTCGAGGAGGGCGATCGGGTCGAAACGGACCAATTGCTCGCCGAGTTGGACGATAAAGAGCTTAAGCTGGCCGTAAAGCAAGCCAAGGCCGCCCTGCGACAGGCAAACGTAAATTACCGGAACACTTCCCGAACCTGGAAGCGTAACAAGGAACTGTTCGAGGAAGAGCTTATCAGCGTGCAGCAGTATGAGCAGGTGCGCGCTCAAAACCGTGTGGCCGCAAGCCAGGTACAGAGCGCGCGGGTGGCTTTGGAAGAAACGCGCCTTAACTTATCCTACACCAAAATCCGTTCCCCGATGGCGGGTATAATAACCCGTCGCGCCTGCGACAAGCACCAGAAAATTTCCTCCGCCGAGCGTCTTTTCGAGGTGGCCAGACTCGAAACGCTCCGCGTCAGGGTGCGCATTACCGAGAAGGAGATCGCCGCAATAAAGGGCACGCAAAGGCCCGTGCGATTGAGGATTGAAGCGCTCAAGGACACTCCGCTGGATCGCGAGTTCGCGGGCAATTTGAGTTTTATCAGCCCGGTGGTCGATGCCGACAGCGGCACGGTGGAAGTACGAGTCGAAGTGCCTAACGTTGATTCGACTCTTACCCCCGGCATGTTCGCCCGGCTGGTGATCGAGACCAAGCTGCATCCCGGCGCGCCGGCCATACTCAAGCAAGCCCTTCTCGGCGAAGAAGGCGCTTTTTATGTGTTCGTGGTCGGACCCGACGACAAGGGCAGGCCGGTGGCGCATCGCGTGGATGTAAAAACCGCGCTCGCGGACGAAACGTTCGTCGAGTTGACAGGCGATGAACCCGGCAGGACGGACTGGGTCGTAACCGAAGGCCAAAACCTGCTCAACGAAGGCGATGCCGTGATTTTCGCCAGCCCTGAGGAGGGGGAGCCGGCGCCTACCGGCTTCTCACTCGCCTCCGGCGAAACGGCGGGATCGGGCCCACCGTAAGATCTGACTAACGCTTATGGTAATCAGCGACTTTTCCATCCGGCGCCCCGTAAGTATCTCAATGATAGTTCTGGGGGTGATATTGCTCGGTGTCGTGAGCATCGGCGGCATTCCGGTGAACCTCCTCCCGGACGTCACCTTCCCGAGAGTCACCGTTCGCACCGAATACACCCAGGCCGCTCCCTCCGAGGTCGAGAACCTCGTCACTCGTCCCATCGAGCAGGTGGTGGGGGTCATCAACCGCGTCGTGCGCATATCCAGCGTTTCCAAAAGCGGGCTATCCGACGTAATAGTAGAGTTCGAGTGGGGTACCGACCTCGATCTCGCCACGATGGAAATACGTGAAAAGCTCCAGATGCTCCAATTCCCCGACGACGTCGAGAAGCCCATAATACTCCGGTACGACCCTTCCCAGGATCCCATTATGACCATCGGGATAACCGGCGACATGTCGCCGTCGGAGTTGCGGTACTTCGTCGAGCACGAGGTTCAACTTCCGCTCGAAAGACTCGACGGCATCGCCGCCGTCAAGGTACAAGGGGGGTATGAGGAAGAGATTCTTGTTGCGATAGACGAGAGCCGGATGGCGCGGCTGGGGATAACTATCGCACAGGTGATCAACCGTCTCGAGCGCGAGAATATAAACCTCGCCGGCGGCACGCTACGCGACGCGGGAGCGGAATTGGCGGTGCGCACCACCAACGCTTTCGAAGACATCGAGGACATCAGGGAGTTGGTCGTCGTTCCCGAAGGAATTTCTTCGGTAGAAGCCGCCACACAGGCAACGACAGGAGGGGACATCGGCGCAACGTCGGGCATTGCCTCGCTCATGGGTATGGCATTACCCGGCGGGCCGATGATGGGCGGCATTCCGGTCGGGGAAGCCGCAGTAAGCAGTCGGACTCAAGCTACGCGAAGCGCTATAAAATTAAAGGATTTTGCCGAAGTTTCCCGTAAACCCAAGCGGCGCGAGGAAATCGCACGCCTGGACGGCAACGAGTGCGTACAGGTAAGTATATACAAAGAGGGTGACGCAAATACCGTCGGCGTTTGCAGGTCGTTGCGTCGTTCAATCGAACGCATAAAGGGGTCATTGCGAAAAGGAGGCGTTACCGAACCGATACCCGAATGGGGAGAAGTTTGGGATAAGTTCAGGGAATCGGCGCTGGCAGGTTTGAGGCTTTTGAAAAAGAAGCTGACAGCCAAGCGCTCCCGCGCCCGCGATGAGGGACTTATATCGGATATAAAGATAGTTCCAATAGTCGACCAGGCGGTGTTCATCGAAAACGCTATCGGCGCCGTTTATTCGACGGCGCTTTGGGGCGCGGCTATCGCCGTGCTGGTCATCTACTTATTTCTTCGCAGCGCTCGCAGCACTTTTATCATAACGCTAGCCATACCGGTCAGCATAATCGCCACGTTCAACTTGATGTACTTCTTCGACATTTCATGGAACATCATGAGCCTCGGCGGGCTTGCTCTCGGAGTCGGGCTGCTGGTGGACAACGCCATCGTGGTGCTTGAGAACATATTCCGCATTCGCGAAGCTGAGGGCGGCGATACATTCGATACCGCGTCGCTCGGCGCCGAACAGGTCAGCACGGCGATAACGGCATCGACGCTCACAAACATCGGCGTCTTTTTCCCGATTGTGTTCGTTGCCGGCATAGCGGGGCAGATATTTCGGGACCTCGCTCTGACGGTCACATTCAGCCTGATTATATCGGAGTTGGTGGCGTTCACTTTGATTCCGATGCTCAGCGTGGTGCTTCGGCCCGGAGCGTCGGCGGACGCGCAAAAAACCGACTCCGGGGCGGAAACTCCCATAGAAATATCATCATTCACCAGGTTCATTGCACGGGCGACAGTCACCGTATGGCGCCTGATCAATCGCCTGTTTAAGTTGATTTTTGCGCCGATAATCGCTGTTTTTGATAAGTTTTTCGGAGCCATCAGGGCGGTTCACCCGCGTATACTCGAATGGGTGCTGTCCAGGCCGGCCGGTGTGGTGGCCGGATCGCTGATGATATCCGCCGCGTCGCTGGCGGTGGTTTTTATGCTTGGATTCGAGTTGTTGCCGCCGGTGGATCAGGGCGAATTTATCGTGCACATGGAAATGCCCACCGGCACGCCGATAGAAGAAACCGACCGAAAGACCGAAATCGTCGAACGGGCTTTCGATAAAATTCGAGCCAAGGCGTATTTACAACACCTTTTCGCCTCGGTAGGATACGGAATCGGGCAAGCGGCGGGAGTGCAGAAAAAAAGCGAGAATTTAGCGGAGATACAGGTAACACTGCATAGGGATAGGCGTATAGACGATATCGAGGTTATGGACAAATTGCGGGTCGCTATGCGGAAAGTGCTTGCCGGCGCCGATATAAAGATGAGCCGCCCGACACTGTTGAGCTATAAAACCCCCATCGAGATAGAGATAATCGGCAATAACCTCGATGAACTGAAGCGCCTGGCGGATTTGGCTTCGGCGGTGATTTCGGACATCCCGGGCATTCACGATGTGGAAAGCTCCGGCAGACGATCGAATCCCGAGATACACGTGGTGGTGGATCGCGAACGAGCCGCTTCGCTCGGATTGACTCCGGCGCAGGTTACCGATGAACTGCGTAAGAAAGTTAAAGGCGAGCCGGCCGGCGATCTTGACGAAGGCGAGCGGCAGATCGACATCGTCGTACAAGTTCGAGAGGAAGACCGGTCTAGTATCGAGCGCCTCGATGAGCTTTATATACCCAGGTCGGTCGGCGATCCGGTTCCGCTGCGGGTTTTGGCCGACCTCAAACCCGCTCAGGGGCCCGGTATCATAAACCGCTCGGGCAACAGCCGGGTATCGCTGGTCACTGCGGACCTGTCTGGAAGGCCGCTTGGCGATGCGGTGAGAGACATCAGGCGGCGGTTGAAAAAGATTCACATGCCGACCGGGTACTTCTGGAGAATCACCGGCCAGAACGAAGAGATGCAGCGGTCGCTTATGAGCCTGGCCGGAGCGACGATATTGGCCATCATACTGGTTTATATAGTTTTATCGAGCCTTTTTGAATCGCTTATGCATCCGTTTGTGATAATGTTCACGGTACCGTACGCACTGGTGGGTGTGGCCGTAATGCTGCTTCTGACCGGGACGACTCTCAACGTTTTCAGCTTCATCGGCATTATGATGATGGTGGGCATCGCCGTCAACGACGCCATTGTGTACGTCGAGCGCGTCAATCAGCATCGTCGTTTGGGTCTGGAACGCAGGGCTGCGCTGATGCGCGGCGGCGCCGAGCGCCTGAGGCCCATTCTCATAACCACGCTGACCACCGTATTGGGCATGGTGCCTATGGCGGTAATAGGCGGGGAAGGGGCCGAGTTGCGCGCGCCTATCGCCATAGCGGTCATCGGAGGGTTGACGAGCGCGACGATTTTTACACTTGTGTGTATTCCGGCGGTTTACACTCTGCTGGACAGGCTCCGGCCCGGAGGCGGTGCTAAACCGCCGAAAGCCCCCGGCGAACGAGGCGCATGAAAATCACCGAATACAGCATCAAAAGGCCCGTGACCACTGTGATGGCCTATGTGGCGCTTTTGATTTTGGGTGTAATAGCTTTTTTTCGCATTCCGCTTGAATTTATGCCGACTGCGGATTTCCCTGAAATAGATATGGATATTCCCTACCTTGCGAGTTCGCCGGTGGAAGTCGAGCGACAAATTACAAAAAAGCTGGAAGAAGCGCTCAGCTCGATGCCCGGGATAGAAAAAATGACCAGCCGCTCGAGCGAGAGCGGCACGCACATGCATATATGGTTTAAAACCGGCGCAAACGTGGACTTCGAAGTGCTCGAAGTCAGGGAGAGAATCGATCAGATACAGGACGATCTGCCCGAAGATCTGGACGTTATATGGATATGGAAGTTCGACAGCGAATCGATACCGATTTTCGTGCTCGGCGTTTATGCGGACAAATGGAACAGCGAGGTGAACGAGCTTGTGGATCGCGCCATGGCTCGCGAGCTGCGGCGAGTGGACGGAGTGGCGAACGTCGAGGTGTGGGGCCAGGAGAAGCAGAGAATACTGGTTGAAGTGGATCGCGCGAAGCTGGATCAGTACGGATTGAGCATGTTGCAGGTGTATCAGACGCTTGTGGCGAACAACATCACTCTCGATTCGGGTCAGGTCATGCATCGTGGGAAGCTTTACGACATCCGCATTGTCGGCCAGGCCGGCAGCCCGGAAGAAATTCGCGATTTCCCGGTAATCACCGGTGTCCGTATAAGAGATGTTGCCGATGTGCGTTTCGATTACGAAAGCACCATGATTCGCGGCAGGATCAACCGCCGGCGCGCCGCCGTCATGTTGATAAGGAAGGAATCGGGAGCGAACACCGTCGAGACGTGCCGTCGCGTTCATAAATCCCTCGAGCAAATCGCAAAAAACCCCCGGTTGAAAGAGCTTGGGATCGAAACGCGGATATTTTTCGACCAGTCCACCGAGATAATGATGGCCGTCAACGGGTTGCGAAAAACCGGCATCCAAGGGGCGATACTGGCGTTTATTGTGCTATCGATCTTCCTGCGTGATTTTCGCTCGACGGTGATTATAAGTATCGCCATCCCCATGAGCATAATGTTGACAGTGCTTGTGATGCACCTTGTGCTTGGTATGAGTTTCAACATGATAAGCCTGTCGGGCCTGATGCTCGGGGTCGGCATGCTCGTGGATAACTCCATCGTGGCGATGGAAGCCATCTATTCGCGTCTTCAGGAGGGATATTCGCCGGTCAAGGCGGCGGTTGAAGGAGTTCAGGAAGTCGGCGTGGCGATAAGCGTCGCCACAACCACCACACTGATAGTCTTTCTGCCGCTGGTGTTCTCGGCGGCGACCGAGTCGGTGATAATAATGCGCGAGTTTGGAGTCGTGCTTTGCCTTTCGATATCCGCCAGTCTGCTGGTGGCCCTTACACTCATCCCGTTGCTGGCGACCCTGTGGGGCGGCGGTAAAGATAAAGTTCATATAACGCCGCGATGGTTCGTGGCTTTTCGAGAAACCTACCTCCGTATACTCGGAGCGGCGCTCGAACACAGGGGGCGCGCAATGGCCGTGGTGGTGGGCCTGCTTATACTCACCGCCGTTCCGATAAAGATGATTGAGAAGGAGTTTATTCCCGAAACGGCAATGCGAATCGTAAGGACGCTCATTCGTCTCGACCGCGCACGCTCACTCGACGAAATAGACAAACTGGTGGACAAGGTCGAGGGGCGGCTTTGGGCATATCGCAATGAATGGGGCCTGGAGAACATCACGGCATTTTTCAACCGCAACTTTATCGAGGTGAATCTGTTCCTGCCCATATACGAGGTGCCGAAAATGAGCCGACGGGAGGTGAAAAAACGCGCTAAAGAGGTGCTCCGCCGGGAAGCCCAATGGCCGGGAGTCAGTTATGACATGGAAAACATGGGCTTCGAGGGCGCTCCCGCCGGAGGTATTCACGTCAGGGTGCTGGGAGATAATCCCGATCTGCTGTACCAGGTGGCGGAGCGAGTTAGGGAAAGAATCGCAAAGGTCAAGGGAATCCTGGAGGTTAAACCTATAAGCTATGAAAGCGAGCGCGAGATAAACATAAGAATGAACCGCGACCTTGCCGGCGTCTACGGTATCGATCCCACTATGGCGGCATACGAAGTGGCTTACGGAATTCGAGGCACTCAGGCGGGATGGGTACAACATCAGGACAGGCAAGTGGACGTGGTGCTCCAACTCAGGGAAAAAGATCGCGAAACCATACCGATCCTTAAAAATTACCCCATATACAACGATCAGGGTGAACCTATACCGCTGGGCAATTTCGCTTCAATCGGCCCGCAACCCGTACCCAGATCGATACATCGGGAGAACCGTCGCACCAGAGTGCGCGTGCCTATCGAGTACGCGGGAAAAGACCTTTTTAAGCTGAAAAAGAAAATCACCGAGGTGCTCAATGATATGAGTTTCCCCAGGGGATACTCATGGACGATGGGCGATCAATTCGATAAGGTGCGAAGCGCTTTCGTCACACTCGGTCTTGCCATAGGGTTGGCGATAGTGCTTGTGTTTCTGGTGATGGCGGGCCAGTTCGAGAGTTTCTTCGTGCCCTTCGTGATAATGTTCAGTATGCCTTTTGCGGTAATCGGCGTTTACTGGGGCCTGTTTATGACCGGCAACACGTTGAACGTACTTTCCGGCGCGGGTATACTGCTGCTCGCGGGCATCGTGGTGAACAACGCCATAGTGCTGGTGGACCACATCCATAACCTCAGACAAAGCGGTCTGGGCCGGAAGCAAAGCCTGCTGGGGGCCAGCCGCGACCGGCTGCGGCCTATACTGATGACCGCCATGACAACAATGGTAGGGCTTCTGCCCATGGCGCTCGGCGCAAACGATCAGGGCCGGATGATATACTCGCCGCTGGCCATTGCGGTACTCGGCGGGCTGTTCACATCAACACTGATGATTCCCATGCTCATACCCACCGTATACAGCCTCAGCGACGACGTTATGATACGGCTGAACAATTGGTGGCTTTCCCTCCGCGCCGCAACACGCGGGTAACCCGCCTATGCGGTAGTACAAAGAAGGTTTCGCAAATTTGAGGAACTCGTAAAAAGTCCCAATGAGAACCGGGTTAATTGGGTGCCATCACTGAATGGCACTATACACGACGCAATAAATTTATGCGCATTACTTTTCAACTTTGGGTGCCACGGATACGCGAAGCTTATCCGTGTTCGTCCTATGTATATACGGGGCGCAACAGCGTAGTGCGACGGGAGATAAAGAATAAGCCGGAAC
>CAZDAF010000156.1:0-8379 GCA_964503115.1 uncultured bacterium | reverse complement strand
ATGTTTAACCGCCGGGACGAAAAAATTTAACAAGGTAGTTCTCAAATCGATAAACACGGGGAATATTTTCGCCGGTCCTGTCGAAGCGAGCGCTCCGGCGGTCGTCACAAGGAGCACCGGAGTTATAAAGAGGAAGTATAATTCCATTGTTGTCCCGCCGCATAGTGGGGAAAAGGCTTATGTGGCGGTCTTGGACCTCCGTGGCGCGAGCGGGTCGGATTCCGAAAGATTGGCTACCGCCCTTTCCGATCCGTTAAGGGTGGAGCTTCAAAGCACCGGTTATTTCAGGGTGTGCGACCGGGCCAATATCGAGACGGTTATGGCGGAAATCGGTTTTCAGCAAACCGGCTGCACTTCTTCGCAATGCGTTGTGCAGGTGGGCCGCATACTCGGGGTCGAGAAGATCATCAGCGGCAGCGTCAGTAAGCTGGGAGATACGTACATTGTTAATCTCCAATTGATTGATGTCGGAACCGCATTGGTGGAAAAATCCATATCCGAAAAGGCGGAATGTAAAGAAGGAGAACTGGTTTATCTATTAGGCATCGCCGCCAAGAAACTTTGTCTTGGAAAATAAACCAAGCCTCCGTGCAAGGGGTTGAGGCCCTTCATCCCGCAAGCGGGATTCAGGATGACAAATTGGGGTCGGTTATCGACAGCCTCTTCATCGGGCCCAATGGTGCTTATATTCTCACCGGCACCTCGGGGTATGTTCTTCGATCTACGTATTCCGCGGCGCAACCCTTATCGCTGACCAGTTCGGCGATGCGACCTCCATCCGGGTCATATAAAGAAAGTTTTAAGGTGGACACTTTGGAATTGTTGCACCACAGCAGTTCCCCGTCCGGGTCGGTGTAGGTAACGGCCACGAAGTCTTCGTATCCGCCGGATATATCGCCGACCATTCGTATTTCTTTGTTTTGTATGTCGAAAGTCCATTTTGCGAGTTCCCACTTGCTCTTGCCGCTGAACCATTGGGGCAGTGAATTGAAGAAGTATTCCTTACCGTCGTGTTTCAGGTAAAAGAGCTTGAAATGCGGGCTTTTTATGGGCCCGAGCATTACCTGGCTGTCCAAGCCTTCCCACAGTGTGCCCGGAGAGTCCTTGAAGCAGTTGCAGTGTCCCCACGCCCACCTCAGCGCGTGTTTAACGCCCCACAGGTGTGTCTGTTGACCGGGGGCGTCCGAGAACTTTATTTCGCGACCGTTCGCGACCACCGTACCCGTAAACCGCGCGTCTTCGTGAGGTGCCAGGCCCTTGGTTTTGGGAAACGAGCCGGTGTAAAACCTTTCCGACGGGAAAAAGTAGTACGTTTTTCCGGGAGAATCGAAGGAAATATCCCAAGATAGCGAATTGCCCTTGGTTTCGTCCGTTATTTTTCCATGGCAGGCGTTTATAGTGAGTTCGGCGTCGGAAATCCCAACCCTGAAGCGATCCTTTTCGTACGAGAGTTTATCGATCGGGAAGCGATTTTTTACTGCGAAGTTGTTTTTCGGGTCGGCGGCATCGAAAAATATGCCCCAAAGCTCGCAGTAGGGATTACTGATTTGGGGCAACGGGCTGGTCAATGTGTAACGGAGCCAATAGGCCGTCTGGCTTTCCATATCGTTGAACTTGAGATAATAAACTTCGTAATGACCAAGCTTCTTCCCGTCCCACCGCAGGATATTGTCCTGTTCCTTTCGGCTGATCGTCATGGCACACTCCCCCTTTAAGTAGTGTATGATACATTCGGCATTTTAATCGAGCTTTCTCTTCCGGGCAAGTCTTTCTTCAAAAAATAAATATGTCGGCAAAACCGGGATTCCGGGATATGGCGCGAATCCCAGGCAAGGGCGACCTCAATATCGAGGTTTTCCCGGAAAGGCCGAAAACGTTTTGTGTCAGTCGCGGATCGTCCGTTTGGATGATGTCCAGACCCTTTTTGGCGAATTTCCTTATCCACCATTCGTTATTGATCGGCATGGTCACGACTTTCATTCCCATTTTGTGGCATTTTCTTATCATGCGTCCGGTTGCGAACATGGCCAGGGTACCGACGATATCAACGCCAAGTTTCTTGACCGTCTTGAGTCGGGGAGCAGGCTTCGGGTACGGGAAGCAGGTCATAATGTCCGGTCTGAGTCGGTTGAGCTCTATCTGGAAAGGCTTGATCCAGGTGTTAACTATCACCCGTTCGGTCATTTCGTGTTTATCTACTATTTCAAAGAAGGCTCTGATGTCGGGCGGTGGAATGTGCATGTCGAGAAACACTGTCACACCGCGCTTCTTTCCGAGTTCGAGCACCTCTTCGAGCGTGGGTATAGGCTCGCCCCGGGTGGTTCGTAGGTTACGAATTTGATCGAACGTAAGCTTACTCACCTTTCCGGTTCCATTTGTAGTGCGATACACGGTTTTGTCGTGCATGATGATCCAACGGCCGTCTTCGGTTAATTTTGGGTCGCATTCAATGATGTCCACGCCCCGGTCTATAGCGAGGTTAAAAGCTTTCATAGTGTTCTCGTCCGCCTCTACCAAACCTCCCCGGTGCGCCATAACGAGGGGACGCGAGTTCGACGCCGCAAATGTCGATAGTGCTGTGAGGATCGAGACCCAAAAAACCCACAGGACTGCGAACTTTATTTTCATTTCAACTGCTTTCCTCTCGAAAGGGTGTTATTGAGCTTTTACTATGGGAACCGTGTTGTCAAACGCTTCCCGCTGCTGTATAGTGCAAAAGGTACGATGTCGTAGAGGTGGGGACAGTGCGCGTTTTTGTAAAAGCTTCAGAGGGTTTTAATTCACTTTGCAATAACGTTGTTTCTTTAAAAAGGAGGTCAGGAAATGAATAAGGTAATTATCACGGCGGCGGTGACCGGCAGTGTGCATGTGCCAACCATGAGCGACCATCTGCCGATCACTCCGCAACAGATAGCCGACGAGGCCGTACGAAGCGCGGAAGCCGGAGCCGCTTGTGTGCACATTCATGCGCGAAATCCTGAAAACGGAATGCCGAGCCCAAGCCCGGACTTGTTCAGGGAGATCATTACGAGTATAAAAGAGCGCTCGGACGTGATCGTCGGTATCACCACGGGAGGCGGGTACGGGATGACGGTCGAGCAACGGGCGGCGGTCGTGCCCGAATTCAAGCCGGAAATGGCGAGTTTCAACATGGGCAGCATGAACTTCGGACTGTTTCCCATACTGGATCGCTACAAGGAGTTCAAATTCGACTGGGAGCCTAAATACCTCGAGGCGTCCAGGGGTAGTATTTTCCAGAACACCTTCGCCGACCTCGAAGGTTTCTGTAAAATCATGCGCGAAAACGACACCAAGCCCGAACTCGAGATGTACGACATCGGCCACATATACAATGCCGCCTTCTTGTTACAGAAGGGCTTCGTCGACGAGCCTTTGCATATGCAGTTCGTCATGGGCATACTCGGCGGCATCGCCGCTACGGTCGAAAACATGATTCACATGAAACGCGTCGCCGATTCGGTATTCGGGGAGGGTAAATACACATGGAGCGTCATCGGGGCCGGTTATCCGCAGGAATTTCAACTGGGCGCCGTGGCTTGCACTCTCGGAGGACACGTCCGGGTGGGTATGGAAGACAATTTGCGAATCACCAGGCGCGAGCGGTGCAAATCAAACGCCGAGCTGGTCGAGAGGATGGTTCGCATCGCGCGCGAGATGGATCGAGAGCCGGCATCGCCCGATGAAACACGAGAAATGCTCAAACTCAAAGGCAAAGACAAGGTAAATTATTGATCTGATGATAAAGAATCGGGTAAGCAGGGGCACGGCACGCCGTGCCCTTATTTCATGAATTCCGAGGACATACTTAATTTCCTTTCTTTTTCGACTTTGGGCCGGGAAATACAATGTTATAGCCGGTTTTTTATATACAGGCGTATGTTTTTCGCCGATTCGATTTCTTCCGTGCCGGGATCGCGCGCCCCGTAGCGGCATTCGGTGAAGAGGGAGGCGATTTTTTCCATGTCGGCGAAGTTTTCCCCGGCTTGGTTCACTAGCCATCCGGCGTGCTCGAGAGGCGTTTGCCCCGGCTCGCGGCCCAGGCCGCGTTTTTGCAAATCGTGCAGCGTTCTTAAATAAATGCGTCTGACCTCGCCGCCTGCTTTTGACCCGGAAGAGCGCTTACCTCGCGGTGAAAAGCCAAAACGGCTTCGAGCCCACAGCAATGCCGCAGAAATAATTACGATAAAAACTATTATAGCGACAACGCTCGTGGGCATGCGCTTGCGTAAGCCGTATAAAAACCTCTCACTCCGGCGATAAAAGCGGCTGCCGACCCGAGCGCCCCTGTTCCCGATGGCGATAGTGACTTTGGCCTGATCCGCAAAGCTGTAGTCCACGAACCACCTGCTCCAGCGGTACCTTGCCACATCGACGATCTGCTCGATGCGCTGCAAGAATCCGCCCGTATCAAGGTAGGTTATACTTGCCGCCGGCGTCGGGTCGAACCTCACCCAGCCGTAAGTCGGAAAGAACACCTCGACCCACGAATGCGCGTCGCTTTGGCGAACGCGGTAATAATGATCGACCTTGTTCCATTCGCCTCTTTGATAGCCGGTGACGATACGCGTGGGCACATCCACCGTTCTTAAAAGTATCGCCATCGCCGTCGCGAAATGCTCACACCAACCTCGTCTGTCGTGAAACAGGAAATCCGTCAGGGGGTCTTCCGGCGGTTCGTCGGGGAGATTCAAGCTGTAAGGGTAATTTTCAACAAGGAATTTTTTAATAGCGACGGCTTTTTTATATCTGCTTTTTTTCCCGATGGCGATTTTTTCGGCAAGAGGTCGCACGCGGGGGTCGAGCGACGGCAACTGTAAATTTGCCCATAGAATGGGACGGGGCGTTTTGCTATCGTCTTTTTCAAGCTTTCGTGGAGAAGGCAGTGTAGTTTCGCTCCATGCAACATAGGAAAAGCGATCCCTCATGACGCCGGATACGGGCAAAGTCCAATAATCGGTGTCGTGTCTGCGTATACCTCCCGGGAAGCGCCGCTGTAATTTGCGCATTCCGCCGATTTTCAACGGCGCCAGCGAAAATGCCGAAGGCCGATCCGCTGCGAAAAGTACGGGATTGGAAGTCGGTTCGAGGAATATTTCTTGCCTGGAACCACGACTTTTTCGGGAGGAAGCTACCCTGAGATAACCGCGCGAATTCGGGAATACCCTGTTGATAAAACCCGGGTGTGACGACCAAACCTTCCCGTCGAAATGATTAAGCGCCTTTCCTCGCCAGTATATATTTTCCCTCGGGGAGGTTTCTCCTTCGATATTTATCCGCATTACGGTGGTTTTATCCAACTTGATCCGTCCTACCGCGCCGAGATCGACATTTCTTCCCAAACCGCTGACGCGAGCCGAGGCCAGGCTCTGAAAACCGAAAAAGCCGGTGCCGAGTCTCGGAATTATAAAGAAAAACACCAGTGCGGCGGCGAAAGCAAAAATCGAAACCGCACTAGCCATAACCGCGAAAGAAGGGCGAAGAAGGATCCCGCGGCCGGGCGCCTTCTCTTCTCCGCGCTCGCGTTTGAGTGTAAATACCATCAGCGCGGCGGTACCCGTTATGGTGTAAAGCAGCAGAAAAAGGAAAAAGGACATTGATATTGTAAGAATTGCGGATGCCGCCACTTGTAAAAAACTGAGAATAAACACCCACAAAGTGTCCCGGTCGGTGCTGCGACTTAAAAGCCGTATGATCTGAACGTATGCTAAAAAGTGCACCACGGCCTTGATAAAACCGCTCTGGGTGAAAAACCACTCGAATATCCCCCAACCCAATGCGGTTATCACGAGCGTGTTCCAGAACCAAGGCTCCAGCGGCCTGCTCTCGGGCGACAGGAACACACTCAAAACCAACCCCAGCGATATAAGAGCGGTTGGAACAACCCCCATCTCTCCGGTAGCGAACAGTGCCCCGTAAGCGCACCCTGTCATCAGGTAAACGGTTATTTCATGATAAAACTCGATGTCCCCGGACGATCGGGAAAAACGGCGTAAAAACATGAATTATACCGACCTTGCAGATAGTTTGGTAAATATAAGGTAAGGGTGGATATTAAAGTTTGCGGAGTTCTTCAATGAACTCCTCCGGAGAAATCTTACCTTCACCTCGGAGCATGAAAAGCGCAACCAATCCCTCGATTTTTTGCGTCAGGCCGGCCACTTCGGCACGGAGAGAGGCCATATCCTCGGCTTCTGCATGGGACTCGAACGCAGTCGGCGTCTCAACCTCAATGGCGGTTTCTACAACTTCCGCCGTTTCGTCGACCGCCTCGGCAGCCTTGATCTCCTCGGCGGCGTCGATCTCTTCAGTGTCCTCAATTGCCTCGGCCTCCTCGACTGCTTCAGTTTCTTCAACTGTATCGACAGTCGTGATTTCTTCCGCAGTATCGATCTCCTCCGGCGCCTCGGCCGCTTCAATGGTCTCAACGAATTCGGTTTCTTCAGGCGTTTCGATTTCCTCGGCGGTTTCGACCACCTCCACGGCCTCGGCCGTTTCGGCATCCGCAACATCCTCGGGCGGCCTGGCGGCTTTTCCGGTCGTTATTGCTTCCAATTCCTCGATTGATTGAACGACAGCGACGGATTCCGCTTCTTCGGCAGGTTGAACTTCGGCGATGGCATCCGGCTCGACGGCCCCGGGAATTTCTTCGTCATCCTCGGTAACGGTTGCGACGTTATACTCCGATGGATCCGCCCCTTGCGCCGGGCCGACCGTTACCGGTGCGGCATCAGCGTCATCTTCAACCTCGACAGCTTCTTCGACCGGCTCGATATCTTCAATCACCTCGGCGTCTTCTATCGTCTCGACGGCATCTTCTTCAGGTTCTTCAATCTCTTCTGCGACCATTTCGAGAGGCGTGTCATCTTCGACAGGAACATCTTCCGCCTCGAAAGCCTCGAGCGGCGGGGATCTGAAATCCAACTCCTCCTCGCCTTCTATTACCGCCGAAGGGATAGCGGTTTCGGCCTCGGGTTGGCCTTGGGCCTTACGAACCTCATCGAGCATGTCCATTTCGCCCTGCACCACCTCGACCCGCGTCGGCCCTTGATCCTCCATCACAATGCCTTTCTGTTCGGGCGCTCCGCCGACATGCTCCTCGCCGTAAAAATCAAGCACTTTTTTTATTGCCGACTCGATTGCGACAACCGGCTCGATTTTGAAGTTTGTAACAAACTCAATCTCGTCAATCGCCCTGAGATCGGTAGGGTCGGTCATTGCAAGTACGAGAGTTTTCTTCCCGGGGGTGTTCTTTATCAGTATGGGTACCGTTATGTATTTTTCAGCGACTTGTTTCGGAAGAGCCTCGAATGTTTGGGCGGCAATGCGGGATCGAGAGAGGTCGATTGCCGGAAAATTCATTTTTTCGCTGAGAAATTTCACTATGGTAGCTTCGTCCAGAAAGCCCAGGTCGATAAGCGCCTTCCCGATTCTTCCTCCCCACTGGCGCTGCTGACCGAGCGCGCTTTGAAGCTGAAAGTCGTCGATGAGCCCTGCGTTAACGAGGGCTTCACCCAAACGGACGGTTTGTTTCATTTTCTGATGCTTTTCCTTGAACCGGGTGGACGTCGTCCGCGGCAATAAGGATCCCAAAAGGGATCGTAATGATAATAATGCACCGGCGGCGGCAACTGTGCCCATAGACGCCACTCGATAGCCTCAACCACAGGATAGCTATAGGGACTCCGGCCGATTTTTCCGTCCCGATGACCAGCCACCCGGGCAATGGCCGTTACGTCGCTGCCATTCTTCCAGACAGCAGGATCCAAAAAAGTGTTCACCACGAGGATAAACCGCCCACGGGCATTGGTTTGCTTCGGGCGCCAGTCCACTCCAAGGGGCTTCTCAAGCATTATCACCTCGGTGTGGTTTTCAAGCGGATCGGTGGATATCACCTCGCCCCCAAGTATTACGACCTTGTCGGCGTAAATTTCCGGGTTTGAAAAAAGGGCGGGGAAGTTCAATTCACCATCCACCTTCGCACGCACGTCGCTGGAAAATGGCGCAACGCATCCGGCCGCCAACAATAAAGCCATCAAAAAAGAGGCCTTTTTATTTTGTATTTTATTTATTGCCGACATTGTCGGGGCACACCTCTAACTTTCGGATGCAAGGTTGAAAAAGCATCGAGCAACCTACATCCTACAAAACTTCTCCAAACATTGACTCATTTTATTATACTCCAATGGAGAAAAAAAATCAATATAATCACCGTCTTTACGGTGAAAGTGAATATATCCCAGATTTTGCGTTTGACATTCGAACAAAGATCATTTGCTTTCGCTATTTTGCTTTAATGTCGAATCCTTACAATGCACTTTTTCAACTGCAATGCAGTTAAAAACAACACTATTCAGTGCG
>CAZDAF010000155.1:0-8382 GCA_964503115.1 uncultured bacterium | reverse complement strand
AGTGGCCGAAAAGACTATGGATAGCATGATGCCGATTATAATCAGCATTATATAAAATCCGCGAAGGAATTTGTCGTAGAGAGCAACTATTGCTCCCAAGATAAATATAATAACCGCCCCCAAACCCCACCCAGCCAGGGGCATCAATGCAGACATTTCGGGCTGCACCGAAAGCATCTCGAGCCAGCCCCAGGCGATAAGAAGTATCCCCAGTGGCCGAACGATGGCCGAAAAAACGTAATATTTATTCCCCCATCTCGGATAGAAGCGACCTGTAAACCTTGTCACCCATAAGAGAATCAACCCCAACACCTGTAATATCGGCCCCAGGTACCATGGGAACGGCGATATATAATCCCAGAACAGGTAAATAGGTAGAAACATAACCTTTACTTCCTTTCGTTTTGTTTTACCCTGAGCCTGAAATCGCCAATAATTACATTCTTTCTATCATCCATCGCATGGAGGACATCAAGCATCTCGCCTTCTTGATCCGATACGTCTATGACAGCCACCCATACATGGAGGTGGTCATCTTCGTCGCAGTTCATCGCCTGAGCCATTTCAATTTTCGTTTTCGTGCACTCCAACTCAAACGGTAATTTCTTAACCAGGTTTATCTTGCGTCGACGCCTGGGTGCCCCCTTATCACTCGGCTTTTCAGGGAAGAAGTAAGTTTCTCCACAATAAAAGATGGATTGAGGGCAAGATGACGAACGACTTGGCCGGTTGACGATTTCATCGAGGTTTTTAGGGAACGTTTCGTTCTCCTGCCGATATTCGAGGATCCGCCTACCGATAGATTGCAGGTTTCTCTTGGTGTATCTATACCGTGCCTCCAAATCATAATATTTTTGCTTGAAATAGATCATATTCGACCCGCCCCCATCCCAGGAAACCATCAACCCTGAAAAGAGAAAGAAAAGGGAAAGAAGATAGACAGGCGCCGCCCATCTGATCGTTCTTTTCCAGGTGAGGTGGCGCGTTTTGGGGCCGAAACCGATCAGCCCGGGCGCCGATTTACGGTACTCGATATAATCTTCTCCGAAACGCGTTACCAGATCCTGTTCCTCACCGACGGTTATCAGGACAAGCCCGGCGATCAGAACAAGAAGGTTTATTAGCTGAAAGATGAGAATTTCGGCTTCATAAGTCGGGGCTAATGTGGAAATGGAGGAAAAAGCCAATAATATGGCCGCCAGGAATTGAGGGTGGCGCTGGTAAGCATAAGGGCCGGTGGTTATCAGCGGATCGTCCATTCGCACATAGAGGAAACTCCTTCTCAGCCCGAGCTTAAAAATGCTCCATAGCGCCCATGCGAGTGCGAGCAGAGTCATCGAAAGAGGGAATGTGGTGAGTTCAAACATATAAAACATCGCGGCTTTCGGTATAAGAAGCGACAAATAGACAATAATGAGAATAAAGATAATGCGTCTAAGAAAACTGTCGCATAAGAAAATTATGGTTGTTAAAAGGAAAAAAAGTCCGTAAAAAGTTTCCCACTCTACAAGTCTCGGCATCTCGGAACGCACCGAGAATATCTCGAGCCAGCCCCATGCGATTAAAATTATACCCGACGGCCGAACGATAGCGGAAAACAGGTAATAACCTTTCCCCCATCGAGGGTAAAAGCGGCCGGTGTAGCGCGTTACCCATAGGAAAACCAACCCCAATACCTGCAATATCGGCCCTAAATACCAGGGATAGGAAGATAAGTAGTTCCAGAACAGGTAAATTGGAATCATCACAACCCTTACCTCCTTGCCCCGTCTGTGCTCCGGGGGTTTTTCCCTGGATAATTGAGGGTGTCGATGAATGGTTGAAGCATGTCCTGAGCTTGCCGAAGGAACTGTCACCCTGAGCGTAGCCGAAGGGTCTCAACCTATGGGAATTGCTGAGATTCCCCATATGGGTCTTCACTATGCTTCGACTCGACTGCGCTCGGAATGACATTTAGCCGAGAGTCCTATTTATCTACACCTTCAATTCGGTGAAGATATTATCAGAAATTTGATGTGTTGTCGATCTTTTTGTTGCCGGTGCTACCGATCCGGGGAGAACGGATCGGTGAGATTCATAGGGTAGGGGCTCCGGGCCGCCGGGCGATCAGCCTGCTTGCAACAAATACCGCCGCCGGTTATTCTAATAAAGGCAGGGCCGGTTCCCTGCCGATAGTTTTGTCAGGAGAGTTGAATGAAAAAGGAAATCCATCCGAAGTACGAGAAAACGAACGTGCAATGCGCTTGCGGCAATAATTTCGAGACCCGTTCCACCCGTGGTGGAACCATAAAGGTAGATATTTGCAATGCCTGCCATCCGTTTTTCACCGGTAAGCAGAAACTGGTAGATACCGAAGGACGAGTCGAGAAGTTCCGGAAAAAATACGCAAAGGTTTTGGCCGGTAAAGAGGGCGGCAAATAGTAGCCGTGGGGTCCGAGGAGGCGGCCGTGGCGGAAAAAATCGCCGTTGGAGGCCAGGCGGTGCTCGAGGGAGTGATGATGCGCTCGCCAAAGGCTATGGCGGTGGCGGTGCGCAGGCCGGACGGGTCGCTCGCGCGGCTTGATGAGCCGTGGCGCGGAATTACCGAGCGCTTTCCAATACTCAAAAAACCTTTTTTACGTGGTACGGTGGTGCTCGTCGAGTCCCTTGTGAACGGCCTTCAGGCGCTGTCCTATAGTGCGAAGGAAGCTTTTCCCGAGGAAGAAGAGGGCTCCTCCGGTAAACTCAGCGATTTCGAGCTGGGCCTGACCATAGCATTCGCATTTGTGGTGGCGATAGTTCTTTTTGTGGCATTGCCGCATGGAGTGGCTTACGTGATAGGGGAGCGATTCGGCATGCCGATCGAAACGCTCGCCTTCCATATTATCGACGGCATTGTGAAGATATCCGTCCTCGTGCTGTACATCCTCGCCATATCTCTGATGAAGGACATCCGTCGCGTCTTTCAGTACCACGGCGCGGAGCATATGAGCATACACACTTACGAAGCCGATGAAGAGCTTACGGTCGAAAACGCCCGCAAGTACCCGACCCTTCACCCTCGATGCGGGACCGCGTTCCTGCTGCTGGTGCTGGTGGTGAGCGTATTTTTATTCGCAGCGGTGTTTCCCTTTATGCCGACGCTGGCATCAAACAAGATACTCAACCAGGCGCTTTACGTGTTTATAAAAATTCCGCTGGTATTTCCGCTGGCGGGGATGACTTACGAGTTGATAAAATGGGGAGACCGGCATCGGACAAACCCGCTCGTCAAGCTGATCATATCGCCGGGGTTGGCTTTGCAGAAACTTACCACGCGAAAGCCGAGCGACGACCAGATCGAAGTGGCCCTCGCGGCTCTCGAAATGGCGCTGGCGCGCGAAACTGATAAAAATGTTCGATAAGCTGGAAAAAGTCGAAAGTCGCTTCAACGAACTCGACAGGCACATGGCCAGTCCCGAGGTTTTGGCTAACCCCGATGAATACAGGCGCGTGAGCGTCGAGCGGAGTGAACTTGCAGAATTGGTCGAGACTTACCGCAAATACAAAAAAATGCGCGAAGAGCTCGAAACCAATATCGAGTTGGCAAACGAAAACGATCCCGAGCTCGCAATGCTTGCCAAAGAAGAAATTCCGGCACTCGAAGAACAGCTCGAGAAAATAGAAGAACGCTTGCGGTCGCTGCTTTTACCGAAGGATCCCCTCGACGACAAGGACGTATTCCTTGAAATACGCGCCGGGACGGGGGGAGACGAGGCAGGGCTGTTCGCAGCCGATCTGTTCAGGATGTATGCGCGATACGCCGAACGAAAAGGCTGGAAAGTCGAAATCATGTCCGGAAACGAAACCGGAATAGGCGGTTATAAGGAAATCATAGCTCTTATCCACGGCAAAGGCGTCTATTCGAGATTGAAATACGAGCGCGGGGTGCATCGCGTGCAGCGTATCCCCGTTACCGAAGCGGGAGGGCGTATACACACTTCCACATCAACAGTCGCTGTGCTGCCCGAGGCGGACGATGTCGATGTGGAAATGAACGAAGGCGACCTCCGAATAGACGTTTTCAGGTCGAGCGGCCCGGGCGGACAAAGCGTCAACACCACCGACAGCGCCGTGCGCATCAATCACTTGCCGACGGGGCTGGTGGTCAGTTGCCAGGACGAAAAGAGCCAGCATAAAAACAAGGCCAAAGCCATGCGTATACTGAAAGTGCGACTGCAAGAGTTGGCGCGGCAGGAGCAGGAGGCCGAAATAAGCTCAGAGCGACGGTCACAGGTCGGCACGGGCGAACGCTCCGAAAAAATACGCACCTATAACTACCCCCAAAGCCGCGTCACCGACCACCGCATCGGTCACACCCACCACCGACTCGCCGAATTCATGGACGGCGACCTCGACGACACTATCAACCGCCTTTCCACCCATTTCCAGGCGGAAGCACTCGAAAGCACATCGTAACACCGGCGGTAGCACTAAAAACCGTATCGCGCCATGCTGCGTGAAACCGTCCTCGAGCCCACCGGCGGCAATACCGACATCGGCCGCGTGGGTCCATACGGATATGTAGGAAGCGTAACATTCCATGCCAGGAATTCGGCAAACTGCATCGAGCGGCCTAATTTTTCTTTAGAAAAAACACGGATGGGTCGGCAGGATAGGCTTTACACGACTGATCGGTTATAATATCGAACGGGAGCAATATTTATGGAGAGGCGAAAAATGATTAAAACTATAGGAATAAGCGGCGGTGTCATTGCGGGCGGTCTTATTCTATCTACCGCAACGGCGAAAAAATGGGGCCCGAACTCTCCCCAGGTGGACGACCCGAGGGAGCCTTCATTCTGGGAAAAAGACGCGGGGCAGATGCCGGAAACGACGCAGTTGACTTCGGACATACAGGTGGATATGGCGGTTATCGGTTCGGGGATTACAGGTCTTAGCGCGGCGTGCACCTTAAAAGAACTCAGGCCCGAGCTTAAGGTTTGCGTACTGGAATCGCACCGGCCGTGTTCAGGCGCAAGCTCCCGAAACTCAGCACATATGAAAGGCGAATATCACAGCTGGGAGAGCATATATTCATCCGAGGGGCCGGAGGTCGCATTCGAATGGAACAAATTCTCGCAGCGCGGTCTCGAGGACGCCATTAATTTTACAAAAACCAATAATATCGACTGCAACCTGCATAAAGAAACGCTCATGTGGCTTGCGACCCGGAATAAGGCCGGGAAGCTAAAGACCATGGCAAAGCGGATGAAGGACGTCGGTTTGAAAGGAACAATTGTAACGGGAAAAAAGTTCCACGATAAAGTCGGGACGGATTTTTACCAAATCGGATTTGAGGATTTCAACAATTACATAACGCATCCCGGCAAGATGATGAAGGGATTTTTACAAACGGCGCTGGATCGCGGCGTCATGGTTTACAGCGCTTCGCCGGTGATGGCCGTTGCTAATTCCGATTCTAAAACTGAAACCAATATCTTGAAAACACCGAAAGGAAGTGTCGCCGCAAAGAAGGTCATGTTCGCCTCAAACGCATATACGCCGCGTATCAAGGGATTATTATCATCGAGAATGGTGCCGATAGTTCTGGCAACTATCGCGACGGAACCGTTAACGCCGTCTCAAAAAGCGGCCGCAGGCGTCGAATTCGATCACATGACCGAGGTACAACTGATATCGAGAACTCTCGGCCACACGCCCGACAACCGTATATACTTCCGCGGAATTCTCGGATACTCATCCTTCAATTCATGTGTCTGGAAAAACCTCGATAAAGCTTACAACCGCCTCGAGCGGGAAATGAAAGAAAGGATGCCGTGGACCAGAGATTTAAAAGTCACACTCAAATGGCCCGGCGCCGTCGCGCTGACTTACTCCGGGAAACCGATCGCCGGCCCATTACCCCTCGAAGGCCAATACGTCTCCTTGGGATACGGCGGTTTCGGTATGGTGAACGGGTATTATCACGGCAAACTCGTCGCGCATCGGATGGTCGGCGCAGATCATCCCGACATGAAATTTCTCAGAGGCCCTTCGGGATGGATACCTCCCGAACCGAGCAGGTCAATAGGCGCAAAAACATTCTTTTCCTTCACGATATAAAATCGAAAAACGGCGAATGAATGTCACCCCGAGCGCATCGAACGAACTGAAGCGGAGCGTAGGTCCGTATGGAGCGTAAACCCGCCTAGCGTAAGGCTCGTCTATGAGAATGGTCGTGTCAATGGCGGGACTCCACCGGCCAGTAGCCAAAAAGAGCATTAATGTACAATTTCCGAAATTCAGGATTTTAAATCTCTTCGTCCTCGGTGTACTTTTCGGACGTCTCCGAAAGAGGATAGCCTAACAGCCCCGCAACATCTTGGGCGATCCTTCGAGACTCCTCGTAATCGGGAAACTCCATCAGGGCGAGCTTATTATCATCCCCGTCTCCCTCCAGGCAAATCGTGTAAAAAAGGTCCACACCCTCCTCTACCTCACCGGACATGTCTAGGGTCTGCAAGTTGACGCGGCTGTAATCGCGAAGCGAATGAGCGTGCTTGAGAGTGGGCACGAATATTGATAGTGCAACGTATCTTTCGCACTTTTAGAAATCCTGCGATCCAGTTTAAGGGAAATTTTTCTCTGGGCCCTTAAAAAGCCGGCATTGGTCCCCATGGTCCAGGCTAAAGCTTGAAACCTTTTTTTATTCAAGCAATTCACATTTCGCATTTTTGCGAAGTTCCAGCAATTGCCGGAGGTGCTCGTCGTTTTTAATTGCCGTTCGGAACAGTACCAGGCCCATTTCGCTGGGAACCTCCACCACTTTACCCTCTCCCTTCGCGGCAAGCTTCGTGCCCGGCTTGACGAGGTATATTTCCATAGTGTCCGATTTTACCTGCTGGTCGTTGATGACGAAGAAATTATCCGTGTTTGTTGCAAAAGCGCTGATGGAGAAATACGTGCCGGGAGGCACAGGCGAGGTTATTTTCAGCGCTCCATTTCTCACGTCGAAAGGACACGCCGAATAAAGGAGGCCGGGGCCGGGCTTGACCACCTGCCGACTTTCCGCCGTTACGGGTGAGGCGTGATATATCATGTTGGGTTCGCCGGGTGACTTTGTGCTGAGAACCGCCATGATGCCGTAAGGCAAACCCGCAACGATTATAACGTGTATGATCGCCGACAGAGCCAGCGTTGCGATTATCCAGGGGGCCCACTTTTTCATTTGCAGCCCTCCCTTTTGATCGTCGGCAACTCGACTCCCGCAAGGTCATTATAGACCTTCTCCGATGGGTTGTAGACCCTTAGAGTGATGTTGAAATTACCGCTTTTTCCCGTGGGAATCCAGTTCCCCTCGGTAGCTGTCCCGCCTAATTTTACTTTGTATGAACCGTCCGCTTCGCGGGCCAGGTCGTTGGCGTTGTATGCATATCGGTCATGCTCGTTTGGAATCAGGAAATGGTCGCTGCCGTATACGGTAAATGACCACCACCTTGCGTCGATGTCCCTGCCGGACATGGTGTATTCGCAATCGGATCGCAACAGTTGGCCGTCGTTGTCGTCGAATGCGGTGTAGTAAATCGTTTCCGATTTGTCCAGGGCAAAGAGACCTCCTACGGCCACCGCCGCCCTGGTGTACATGCCTGCGTCGCGGCTGCCGGCAGTGGTCAGCACGCGCCAGGGTCCGTTTTTAACTGCCGACCGCTCTACCATCGTCTTTATACCGACAACGGCCGATCCCGCTCCCACTATGACACCTATCACCAGCACAAGAAAACATTTCAGAATAAGCTTCATTTGATTGATCCTCTCCGAACACAATTATAGCCCATATTTATTTGCTTTGCTTGATCGCTGTAACGGTCGTAAATGCCATGTATAAAAACACACGTTAATGACAAATCGCTTTTTCCTGATATAACATTTTAAATCTGTTAACGCCCCACGCCTTACAGTCCACCAACCCAGCTATCTGAGCACAATTTCCACCCCACCGCCCTGCCGATGAGGTCTCATAGGCGTTTTTCTTGAAATAACGGACATTGAAAAAAATCGAAAAAATTTACGGGGCGGGCATACTGACAATATTGATATTGGTTGAATCGTGATATTGTTTTAAGGATGGAAATTGTTTAATATCGGATACTTGGCGATTTGCCCCGGCGTCGCCGCCGGTGGCGAGCTGCTGCTTCGGCTATTCGCCTCAGCAGCGGGCCGCCCTTCGACAAGCTCAGGATAAACTTCGTTCCGCTACGCTACCCGGCGGCCTCGACTTTGATTGGCTTTGGGCGAGTTATCCGTCATGTATGTATTGTTTATGCAATACACATCGTAAAAGACGACCGAATTTTTAAAATCGCCGATGAGCCTTTGTTTATGCGGCCCATCGGGTCAAAGATGGACTTTTCTTTCGAAGTA
>CAZDAF010000154.1:0-8507 GCA_964503115.1 uncultured bacterium | reverse complement strand
CAAGACCTGTTTTTGCCTTGTTCGCAATAATCATCGTGCTGATTAGCTGACAGGCGTTCAGAAAGCCCATGGCGCCGTTCATTAAATCAAAAGCAAATGTTCTCGGAGCAGAGCAGGTTTTTATATCATGATTGATACCTAAGTCGTTCTGGACGAAAGTAGCAAAAGCCGGCTCGGCAAAATAATTATCCCTATATAAAGACACATTTATCAGCACATCTATTTCATTTTTATCACAGTTCGATCTTGCAATGCAATCCAAAGCCGCCTTCCTGATTAATTCGAGGCTGCTACCCGCAACTTCGTCTACGTTCTCGTATATTCCAATGCTCTCAATTTTAACTCCCATGATAGTTTTTATCCTTTTCTCTAGAGTTGGGATTCCAGCCTCAACTAACTTGTTTTCCAGTAGATATCCTATTGGGAAGATCGTCTAGTGTATATGTGGCAACCGCAATTGTTATTCCAGAAGCTTGGATAACGAACAGGATATTACCGTTAGGCTTAATGGTGCCATTTTTTATATGATCCCAAAGGGCAATGAAATGAGCAGTGGAAGAATTATTTCCTCTCTCCTCCACATTCATTATCAAGTTTTCTTCTGAAAAAACCGGTTTTCCCAACCAATTATTAAACGTTTTGATAATTGATCTGAGCGCTCTAGTGGCGGTTTGATGTGGAATCATGTGGTAGTTCTTACCTTCTTCCCACCATGTATCTTTGATAGTGCTACCCGTATGCTCTGCGCTGAAATCTATTGCGACTCTATGGGCCTTCGAAGATTCGGTATACATAACGTAGCCTCCATGGTCCTCTTTACTCATTGTTCCAACGCAAAGATCGCAGTGTTGTGCCACGGTGAAAAACTCCAGTTGGTGAAAACCCACGGAGGGGTCATTCGTTCCCTCCAAAATTACGGCTGCTCCAGAATCGCCCAGGGTCAAACTGGCCATTTGAAGATCAATAGGGTTTTGAATCTCTTTTTGAGCATTTTTTGCAAGATGTGTGATATATTCTCCACTGACTACTATTCCTTTGTTAATTACCCCGGCTTTTATGTAGGAATCCATTATGTGAACACCGGTAAACATTCCCGCACAAGCATTGGAAATATCAAAGGTTATAGCGTTCTCAATGCCAAAATGAGATGCAAGTTTGGCGGCTGTGGAGGGTTCGTATGAAAATTCATGATTAGGCCCATTCAAACGGCAAATGTTGGTACTTATAATCATTTCAATGTCTTTCGAAGAATACTCGGAGGCCTCAAAGCACTTAGAAATAGCGTTTATAGCAAGATCTATAGCGTACTCATTATCCCCTACTATTGGACGGCTTTTTATGCCGGTTATTTCTTCGAGGTCGATTTTCAACTTGTTCCTGCAACCATCCATGACCTCTTTCGTGGAAAGGCGACCTGAAGGCAAATATACTCCCAAACTTTCAATAAATGTTCTTTTAGCCATGTTTCTTCTCCTCTTCCAAGGTACTGCCCAACAAAAACAACATCCATATATATTTTTTACTTATCTTGTCACACAACGATATATTTGTCAGGTCCTTAGCCTGAAGGCACACTTGGTCTCAATAGACACTCCTTATTTCCCCTTTTGCCTAAAGAAATCTTTGGTGGAAAAAGAAGAAAATTGCGAGATTATTGAAGCCTTATTTTCAAAAAGGAGGGTTGTTATGAGTCAGTTAATTGATTTTACTTTAGACCCATTTTCTTTAGGTGCCTCCACAACGGCATTATACTTATTGATATTCCAAATTCCCTTTGGATTTCCGCTCTCAGTCTCTTCAGCGTCCACTTAATCGGTTCCCCGCAAGCGTTTTTTTTACTCCCATACCATTGATTTATCAGGTGTTTATGCTTATCCGTTAACTTAGAAGGATTATGACCTTTTGGCTTGTCTCGCAATCCCTCTACACCCTCCTTTTTGAATCTGTTTATCCACCTGAAAATACTACGTGAAGATACCTTGAAATCCTTTGCGACATCTTCGACTGAACGACTTCCGGCCTGAATGATAGCAATCAATCGCACGTAAATTATATGATCCTTAAGCCCTTTTAATTCCTCTTCCCCTCTTTTAACTAGCTCTTGATCTATAATTTTCTTTGATTTTGTCATCGATTCGCTAATTCCTATTCATTAAAATGAAGGTAGCACAAATGGTGTGACATTACAACTAAAATATATGCATCACATTTACCTTTTCACACACCAAATTTATCCAAAACCGTTTCCCCCCGAAAAAGATAAGATATTGATATTAAAAGATTTTACAAGAAATTAAATGCAAGCTTCCGACTAAAACTAATATTAAATGAAAAATTCAATAATGTCATGTAATGTAAAATTGATCATATTGGATACTTCGCGGAAGAAAAAATCATTCCAGGGCCGTGTCGAAAAATATGCCGGAGGAGGGATTCGAACCCTCACAATCGCAAGGACCGCGGGATTTTGAGTCCCGTGCGTCTACCAGTTCCGCCACTCCGGCTTTCCTTTGTTTTCAGTAGTTTAGCACGTTTTGCAAAAATCACAATAGGTCGTTTGTGCCAGGTTTTTTCACCTTCCGCGCCCACAGCCTGCTTGAGATCGTCCACGGTGATCGTATCGTAACGCCTTAAGGGACGATTCGAACGACTTACACTGATATGGGTCCATGAAGGTTATGCAGGAAAACCTTATCGGCTGGGTCAAGGAGTTTGCTTCATGGACGCTGGAAATCGTCAAGCGCAATGACGAGCGCAAGGGTTTTTACGTCATCTCACGACGTTGAGTTGTCGAGATAATTTTCGGATGGCTTGGACGCTATCGGCGCCTCAGCAAGGACTACGAGCAACTACCGAAAAACAGCGAGACTATGATCTTATTGGCCATGATAAACCTGATGAGCCGACGCCCGGGATTTGGTAAATAAAACTAAAACTTTCGTACACGTTCTTAGTAAGTATATAAGGCAAAAAATTGCCTTACCCACTTGACATGTGTTCATACGTACACTACAATCTTTTAACGATAGAATAGGAGGTTGTTTTGAGAGAATTGACCGAAAAGCAGAAAAAGGTTCTGGAATTTATTCTGGATTTTGTTCGTTCCAGAGGGCATCCACCGACCATTCGGGAAATATGCGATGCCTTTAAGATAGCTTCGCCTTATGGTGTTCAACGCCACCTTAAAGCGCTTGAGAAAAAAGGCTACATCGAACGCGATACCGGCAAAGCGCGTGGGATAAGGTTGACTGAACACATGGGAGAAATTGATGGAATCCCGCTTGTCGGAAGTATCGCGGCGGGAACACCGATTACGGCTATCGAAAACGTCGAAGGTTATCACTCTCTCAACAGTATTTTCGGCAACCCGGACAATTTGTTTCTTTTGCGGGTAAAAGGGAACAGCATGACCAACGCGGGGATCAACGACGGCGATCTAGTGATGGTCCGGCAGCAGCCGAAAGTTGAAAACGGAGAAATCGGCGTTGCTATCGTCAATGGCGAAGCGACGGTAAAGAGGGTTTATTTGAATCAGAACGATATCAAACTGGAACCGGAAAACCCGGAATTCAGCGCTTACCAATACGACCTGGCAATTCACGATGTTCGGATAGCCGGTAAGGTGATCGGTGCAATTCGATTCATAAAAACATAAAATTCCGGGGACAATACTTAATTATGTCATCACAGAATCCAAGTGGACTTTCCCCCAACATTTTACGGGTCGAAGAGAGGTAGTAGCGGGACGGTGGGGCGTTCTTGAGCAATTTTCAGTTCGGGCATTCGCCTCTTGCCGAAAATAAGATCACGGTCGCAGGCCCGCTCAAGGTTCCAGTGCCATTGAGTTGATGTAGGTATCCATAAAAGCGGGAACATCGAACAACTCGACGTGCTCGCAACCTGCCGCCAGTTCTTTCGCACGCTCGAATTCCTCGGCGTTCAGCAAAGTCGCGGCCCCCAGGCCGGCGCCGTTCGATATGGACCTTATTATCGACGCATCGACGGGCGGTAATACTCCCAGAGAAAGGACATCGTCAACGTCAAGCCTGCCTCCGAAACTTCCGGTAAGGAAAACGCGCTCCATTTCACCGGGGTTGATTTCCGTTTTTTCCATAAGTATTTCCACGCAAGCCCGCACGGCTCCCTTGGCCTTTTGTAGTTCTCTGACATCCGCCTGCATGAGCGTCAACCCGCCGGGCAATTTTATTGCCTTGCTTTCATCTTTGCGGAAGACCAACCCCGTCGAGTCGGTTTCAGGATCGATAATCCTGCCGCTCGGCTCGATAAGGCCGCGTTCCTTCAGCCGTCGAACTACGCTCAACAATCCCGACCCGGCCAGTCCCTGCGGATCAATATCTCCGATGGTATCTGCGACCAGTAGGTCATTTTCCCATCTTACCGACACCACGGCGCCGGGCGACGCCCTCATGCCGCACGAGATGTTCACTCCCTCGAAAGCCGGCCCGGCGGCGGTACTCGATACGACAATACGCCCGTCCACGCCGATCATAACCTCGCCGTTGGTGCCCAGGTCCACCGCCATGGTCGGGCCGGCGCCCTCTCTCCCGATGCCGAAATAGACAATGCATGCCAAAGCGTCGGAACCGACAAACCCGCCTATGATCGGCGGGAAATGCCATTTGATGTCGTTTCCCAGCGTTTTTATAAAGCCTTTTTTTATCGTCGCGTCATTGCTCGCGGGTTGGAACGGGGTAACTATCAGCCGGCTTATGTCCAAGCCGAGCAGCAGGTGATGCATGGCGGTATTTCCCACCACCGTAACTTCCTTAATCCTGGAAATCGCCTCCTCCGAACCGATCAAACCTTCCAAGGCGTCTACTATCGAGTCGACGGCGAGTTTTGGCAGCGAGGATTTGTCTTTGAAAGCCTTCTCGAGACGGCTTATAACATCAGCGCCTATCATTGCCTGGCGATTTAGCACGGCATTAGCCGCTAAAACCCGGCCGACTTCGAGGTCCACCAGGAAAGCTCCCACGGTGGTGGTACCCAGGTCTACCGCCAGTCCCAATTGTTCGGGGAGTTCTTTCACATGCGGAACCTTCCCGAATATTTTGTCGGTATGGGGCGTCTTTTCGGAGAGCGTTACCCTGACGTCGCCTCTCACCCTTGTCTGGCAGGCGAGTCGCAATCCTTCCGCGAGGAGGTCTTTGCCGAGGATTTTAACCTCCATCTCCGTTGGAGGATCAATCTCTCCCTCGGCCCGCACGCGGCATCTGCCGCAAATACCTTTCCCGGCGCATTGACGCTCGACGAGATAACCCAACTCGAGTAGCAACTCGTCCAATAATCCGCCGGAAGGCGTCTCATGATCCTGCGCGCCGGAATCGGTTATTACCGTTATTGTAGGCATTAGATGAAAAAGGGGCCTTCACAGACCCCCCTAAAAAGAATATGCAAATCTTAACTATCCCATCAAATTAGCTATTACGTGGAACAACGTCGAGTTTGTCGGATAGATGCTTTTGTAGATGGTATAAGTTTTTCGGTAAACCTCTGCATTTTCTTCGTTCGGCTTAGTGATTTCGTCATGCTTCGGCACCAGTTCCTTGCATGCCTCGGCCACATTCGGGAAAGCCCCCACCCCGACCGATGCAACAATAGCCGCCCCGATAACGCTCGAATCGGCACTGGCCATGACGTGGAGTTGCACGCCGAGAACGTCGGCTATTATTTGCCGCCATACGGGGCTTTGCCCGCCGCTGCCTCCCGTAACTATCTTCTCGGGGGTGACGCCCAGGTCAACGAGGATGTCGTAGCATTCCTTCAGCGCGAAGGCTACGCCTTCCATCACGGCCCGCGCCATGTGACCCGCCCCTTGTCTCGGGGTCAGGCCGATGAAAGCTCCTCTGGCGTCGGTATCCATGTGTGGCGTGCGTTCGCCGTTCAGATACGGCAAGAAAAGCAACCCTTCGCTGCCCGGCGGTATTTCACCCGCCAGTCCGTCGAATTCGGCGAATGTGAATCTACCCTCGGTGAGATTTCTCAGCCATTGCAGACTCAATCCGCCGCTGAGAATTGCCCCCATGATATACCAGCAGTCCGGCACCGCGTGGCAAAATGTGTGAGTACGCAGTTCGGGATCATAAATGGGCTCCTCGAGCGCCGCAAGTACTTGCCCGCCCGAGCCGAGCGTCACACTGACTATGCCCGGCTTGATGACGCCGTTGCCCACTGCGGAGAGAGGAGTGTCCCCGCCGCCGCGAACCACCGGAGTACCGGCCGGCAGCCCAAGCTCGCCCGCAGCCTCTTCGGTCAGCTTGCCGCAAACTTCAATGCTGTCGCCGCACGGTGGAAAAATCCAACTGTCCAGTTCGAGAGCTTCCAGAATCTCACGCGACCAGTTCCTCGATGCCGTGTCGAAAAGCAAAGTGGCGCTGGCGTCGCTTACATCGGTGCCGATTTCATCCGTGAGTTTGTACCTGATGTAATCTTTCGGTAGGAGAGTGCGGTGTATTTTATTGAATCTTTCGGGCTCGTTTTTTCTGAGCCACAATAACGTAGCGGCCAGAAAACCCGTATCCACCGGGCTGCGGGCTATTTTACCGAGTCGCATCTTTCCGATACGGTCGTAAATCTCCCGCACCTCCGCCCTGCTTCGGTTATCGGCCCAGATGATGGCGTTGCCGACAGGTTCCATCTTCCTGTCCAGGAAGACTCCACCGTGCATCTGGCCGCCTACGGCGATAGCGGCGATATCCTTCGGGGCGACATCGGACTCCTTTAGTGTCCATTTAACCGCCTTCACCACCGCGTTCCACCACTTGCCGGCATCCTGCTCGGCGGTTCCGGGACTCGGCCTTTCTATGGGATAACCTTCAGAGGCAACTCCACGGGCTTTGCCTTTTTGATCCAACAGGATCGTTTTGACGTCCGTGGTACCCAAGTCTATTCCAAGATAATGTTCGATAGCGCACCTCCTTCTCTCCCTGAAACTTTTACGCATTCGACAAGGTCAAGGGGAGAACGATAATTCTTATCATAAGTCAAAGATAGAATATAACGCTGCCCCGTGTTTGGCAAGGGGTTACTCGTATGAATCGGCACATTTGAGTAACGTTGTTAAAATCTCGCTGAATGTGGTAAATAATAGTTATGCTTTTTAGCGGAGTTACTGTCAGATCGGCGGCGGTGGGGATGGTCGCCGCTTCAATAATCATGGCTTACGCCGGCGGTTTGTCCGCCGGGTTCCATTGGGACGATACGCATGCGATACTGCGCAACCCGGCGGTTCGATCCGTCGGCGCAGCGTTCGGGACCTTCATCGACCCCGGTGGCTTCAGTGCATACCGCTTGCCGATGGTAAGGCCGCTGACGATTCTAACGTACGCATTCAATTACCGCGTCGGTAACTTCAATCCGCTTGGCTGGCATATATTAAATCTTTTATTTCATCTGTTCGCATCGCTGGCGGCGATGGGCATTACGACGGTATTGCTCGAACGGGTCGGTTATAGCGAATCGCCGCGTTTGTGGGGCGGGATGGCGGCGGGTCTGGTTTTCGCAGTACACCCGGTCGGCGCCGAAGCGATAAATTATTTCAGCGCCCGATCGGCGTTGCTGGCGGGCGCCTTCTGCCTCGCAGGGATTTATTGTCATCTTCGCCATACCGATGCGCATGGCAATGGCCGGCGTATAGCGGCGGCGGCGTGTTTTATCGCAGGGGTGGCTTCGCGGGAAAGCGCTGCCGTATTCCCCGCCATCGTTGCGGCAACGGAGCTGATATTGCCCCCGCCGAATGCCAAATCCCGTTTTAAGGCCGTGGTACAAACATGGCCGTACTGGATTTCGCTTGTTGTTTATATGGGTTACAGGCGCCTGGTGCTGGGCGTCTTCACGGGGAAGGACTTCGTTCGCGGTCCCATCGAGCAGATCGGAATCGATCTGTGGGCGGTGGGTCTTTATCACAAACTGCTTGCTTTTCCATGGAGTATGAACGTGCATCATCCTGCGCCCGAATGCATGCATACATCGGCGCTGCTGTGGATAGGGGCGGCTATCGTGTGCCTGGAAGTTATCGTCTTTATCGGATTATTCAAGAAGAAACCATTGCCGGTAGTCGGATTGGCCGTTTTTTATATCGGGTTGCTTCCGACGCTGGCGATACCGCTTAACTTCCCAGCGGCGGAGCACCGGTTATACCTGTCGATGGCCGGAGCGGCGGTTATGGCGGGCTGGGCGATGGCGGTTGTCAGCCTTGCAAAGCCAAGGTATGCGGTGGTTGCGTTACTTGCGGTCACGCTGGCGTTGGCGATCGCCACGCGGTTCGATAATCGCCGTTGGCTAAGCGACCTTACATTGTGGCGCGCGGCGGTTAAGGCGAATCCCGGCGACTATCTGGCATGGACGCAATACGGGAGAGCGATGAAAGATTCGGGAAACCTTACCGGCGCTATGAGCGCATATCGTAAATCACTGACTATTCGTCCCACCGGCGCGGCGTATAACAACCTCTCGGTGGCCTGCGATCTGGCCGGGGATAAAAAATG
>CAZDAF010000153.1:0-8545 GCA_964503115.1 uncultured bacterium | reverse complement strand
TCGAACCTTGTTTACAACCCCGCAACGCTGTTAAAACTGCGCGAAACCGCCGGGCCGCAAATAGGCGCAAATATCGACTCCAGCCACTTGTTCTGGCAGGGAATCGATCCCGCTGCAGCAGTTATCAAACTGGCCGATGCGGTCTTTCACATCCACATCAAAGATACCTCTATCGATGAGGAAGCAATGGCCGCTTTCGGTTGCCTTGATGGAGCGACGGTGCTCGAGGGCGTCGAGCGTACATGGAGGTTTGCCGTCCCGGGCGAAGGTCACGGCGAGAATGTATGGCTTAATTTCGTTAAATCCCTCAAGGACGCAGGCTATTCGGGGCCTTTGAGTATCGAGCACGAAGCCCGATCGGTTGACCCCGTAACCGGTCTGCGCCGCGCCGCCGAATTTCTCAGAAGTATTCTTCAGAAGGTTTAACGCCCTCACCTGCTGCGTGATATATGTCCTACCGGCAGCAGCAGCATGGGGTCCTGTCCCTTACCGATGCCGGCTTCTCTTGCAACCCAATCGTCATCAAATGCGCCTACTATACCCGCGCCAAGCCCCAAAGCGACGGCTTCGATAAGGATATTTTCGGCGACGTGCCCGGCTTCGTAATGCGCATACGGTATGCCCCTGCGGCCGTATTTGGGAGTGATACGCTTGTAGTCGGCGGCCACCAGGAACATCACCGCCGGATGGCTCATCCACATCTGATCGAGCGCGGCGCGCGCAAGCTTGCGGCGTGCATCGCCGCTTTTGACATGGTCGATAGAATGACTTTTCGGTACGTACAGGTACGTTCCTTCCTTGATGCCGGGAACGCTCTCGGGGCCGATTGCCACATAGAGGAAAATGGGATAAAGCGCTCCGGCGCTCGGGGCGGCGCGGTATATGCCGTTCGCGCCGGTTATCCCCTGCCCCGCCCAGCATAAAGTGGCCAACTCTTTGGGCGTTATCGCGCCCGGATCGAAACTGCGCACGGTACGCCGCGCTTTGATAGCTTCCTCGACCGAAACCTTGCCCCCGGAAAGAGGCTTCTCCAATTTCACCGCCATCGTCTTTACCCCCCCGGGTTAATTTTCGCCGGCTACCTCGTAACCGAGTTCTTCGACTTTTTTACTCAATGCGTTTATATCGAACCCTTCTCCGGCGATTGTGGCCTTGCCGCTTTTGAGGTCCACGTCGACCGAATCGACGCCTTTGCTTTCTCCCAGGGTCCGTTTGACACTCGCAACACAGTGATTGCACGTCATGCCGGAAATCGTGAGGACGACGATTTGGCCTTTGGTGTCGTCAGCCATGGCCGTCTCACCTCCCCCATAAGATTTATATAACGCAAAACCAAGCACGACAAGCAGGACAATCGCACTCGCCGTTTTTGCATAAGCGGGCATCATCCAGTGCATATCCATCGAAGTTGACGCGCCGCTTACATTGAAAATATAATCCAGCGCCAACCCTGCGGCGAGAGCGCTGAACGCGACCGTCAGCAGGTAGGTGATCGTAATCCTCTTGCCCATAATTTTCCAGACGGTGGTCACCGTAGCTGCGTTGGTTGCCGGGCCGGTCATCAGGAAGACCAGCGCGGCCCCCGGAGATATGCCCTTGGCGATAAGCGCCGCCGCTATCGGCACCGAAGCCGTTGCGCAAACGTAAACCGGCATGCCGGCCAGCATCATGACCAACATCGCCCCGATGCCGCCGCCCAAAAGCCCTGCGAAATAATCGTCGGGGATAAGCGCGGAGATGACGCCCGCTATAACCAATCCGACTATAAGAGCCTTCCCGATATCCTGGGGCAACGATACGAACCCGTAGCGCAACGCGCGGACGGTCTTACTACCCTCTTCTTCATTATCCACGGAACAGGCGCCGTCGCACTCCGCCTCAGGGACGTCACCGGGATCGCCCTCCGCTTCAACGAATATTGCAATCATCCCGCCCACCAGCCCGCTCACCAGCGCCGCTATGGGCCTGAATATGGCGAAAACCGGGCCGAGAAGACTAAAGGTGACAAGGATGCTGTCCACACCCGTTTGCGGAGTCGACAGCAGAAACGCAGTCGTCGCGCCGCGCCCGGCGCCGCTTCTGCGCAAAGAAGCCGCCACCGGTATAACCCCACACGAGCAAAGCGGCAGGGGTATGCCGAATATCGTGGACTTGAGCACCGACAAAAACTTCCGCCCGCCAAGATGCCGCTCGACAACCTCCGGCGAAATCAACACCGAAAGCGCTCCGGCCACAAGAAACCCGAACAACAAATAAGGAGCCATCTCGCATAGCACGCCCCAGAACTCGATAATTATGTTAACAACCGTCTCAGGCATCTCATATACCTTCGATTAATCCAATTCTCCTTATATTATGATTGTTATCAGGTTAACAAGGATACAAGAATTTGAGGAGCCGGCCGGTATGGACTTTGAAATACGTAATCGACCTCGCCGGAGCGGGGGCACATATATTCCGTATTAGTTGCCGAGCTTCAGCTTCTATTTCTCCGGTTTCAGAAAATCGGGTTTGAGGTATTTCAAGTCGCTGTTGTCGTAGAATCCCTTTCCCGCTTTCATTCCGATTTCGCCGCGTTCGATTTTTTCCTTGAGCGCTTCGGGCGGAAGGTCCCCGGGGTCGCCCGATTCGCCGTAATACGACATTTCGATGTCGTAAACCACATCGAGACCGACGTAATCCATCCCTCCGAAAGGCCCGGCTTTCATACCCGTCAGCAGCATCCAGCCTTTGTCCATATCCTCGATGTCGGCATACCCTTCGGCCCACATTTTAAGCGCTTCCTTCTTAACCACGTGCCACAGGCGATTGACCACAAATCCCATTATCTCTTTTTTGGCTATAAGAGGTATGCAACCGATACTTCGCACCCAATCCGCCACCGTATCGATAGTTTCGGGCGATGTCTTCGACCCACCCATCAGTTCCACATAATGCCGCTCGGGTATCGGAGATGCGTAATGAATATTGAGGACTTTCTCGGGCCTTTCGGTGGCATCTTCGAGAGACGAGACCTTCATCGAGGATGAATTTGTACCGAGAATCGCGTGCGGAGGGCAGGTGCGGTCCAGCTTCGACCATATCTCGCGCTTAAGTTCGACTTTTTCCGGTACCGCCTCTATCGCCAGGTCCACTTCCCCGAAAGCCGCTTCAAAATCGGTGGTGTAATTTATTCGAGCGATAATTTCCTCCTGTTGCGATTGCGATTCCACCTGATACACGCCCCGACTGAAGGCGGCCAAGTTTTCGCTTCGGGCCTTTTCGATCGATTCTTCGTTAATATCGAATGCATTCACTTTGTACCCATGAAACGCGGCATGTACGGCTATCTGGCGTCCCATAAATCCGGCGCCGACAATTCCCACGACTTTTATATCGCTCATTTACTACTCCTGTTTTTAACTTTACTTATAGGTTTTCCCTCGTCTCGAGTTTTTTCCTGATTGCCTCGACCCACATATGGTGTTCCTTGTCGAGGTTCTCCTGGGTGATTCTTCCCGCCATAAAACCCGTTATGGTTTCGTAGCTTGTCACTTTCGAGACGCCGTCTTTTTCCGATATCGTAAAGCCGAACACAATTTTGGCGCCCGGGACTTTGGCGTGAAATTCCAATTTATCGGGCTTTTCGCTAATCGCTATTTTCAGCTTCACCCTTGCCACCGCTTTCTTGTCCCCTATCATTGGCAGGAATTTTACCACGCTTCCCACACTTTCGCCGTCGCCTTTGATAATCTTCGACTCAATCACAGCAGGATTCCAATCCGCCCAGTTGCCCGCATCAATCAATAGCGCCCAAACGGCGGACGCCGGGGCATTCACCTGCCCCGATTGCGACGTGGTGAACCGCTTCGCCGCTAACACCACGGCACTCGATATGAACACTAGCGCTAAAATCAAAATCATCCGTTTCATGTAATTCCTCCTGCCTTACTCAATCAGCGCCAATATCTTGTCCGCCAATGCGTCTCCGATAAGTCTGTGCCCAAGCGGGTTTGGATGGCAATGATCGTTTGTGAAAAGCAGATCGGGGTGACGCTTTATAGCGTCGATTCCGAAGCGCTTTTCAACGATTTCTACCAAATCCACGTACGTCGTGTCAACCATCGAGGCTTCAAGTCGGTTAATAGACATATCCAAACGCTCTCAGCCTTTTTTTAGTGGCTTCATCAATTATTTGTTTTCGGGAGTGGGGGGCCGACTTATTAATAATTTTTTCCCATTTAGCAATTTCCCCGGTTAGTTTTTTAAAAACCTCCGGTCGAGAAACCCGCATATCGTTCAACTCATCCGGATCCTCAACCAAATTGTATATCTCATCGTCCGCTCCGCGAAATCGTATAAGTTTCCATTGCCCCGTCAAAACGGCGTTTTTCTGGTAAGGAGGAACAACGCCTTTCCCCGGCGGCATGCTTATCATGTATACATCCCGATGTAGACCATGATTTTTTCTCATAAGCGGAAGGAAACTCGAGCCCTGCAACCCGGTACGCTCCTCGATTCCAAGCAATTCCAGAACGGTCGGGAAAATATCCATAATCCGCACACGGGCTTGTATTCTCGATGATCGGGGAAGAATTCCTTTCTTTGCCGCTAATTTTCCGGGGATTTTAACGATCAACGGAACTCGAACGGAGACTTCATAAAGCTGTTGACCGTGCCCCCAATAATCGTGTTCTCCCAAGCTTTCCCCATGGTCGGCAGTAAGGATGACGATGGTTTCTTCTTCGACAGAGAGAGATTTCAACGCGGCGAGGATCAACCCCAGCCTCGAGTCGGTATAAGCGACTTCCGCTTTATAAAGGCTTGCATAATCATCACCGGGATATTTCGATTTGAAAGGCTCGGGAGGGGTTAACGGCACATGGGGATCGTAAAGGTGTATCCACGTGAAAAATTCGTTCCCGGCGTTTTCTTCAAGCCAGGGCAATATCTTGTGAACCACCTCGCCGGCGGTTCTAAGCCCATGCTCCATTTCATCATCGAAGCGCTCAAAACCACTACCGAAACCAAATTCGGCGCCCAGCACAAACGAAGCCACGAAAGCGGAAGTAACATAACCTTCCTCTCTTAGAACCTCCGCAAGCGTTTCGAACCGGCGAGGCAAACTATGGCCGTTCAGCATCACGCCGTGTTGACGGGGGTAAAGAGATGTTAAAATCGTTGCATGGGAAGGCGCCGTATGAGGCATCGGGCAATAAGCGTTCTCGAAGAGTATGCCGTCGCGGGCTATGCCGTCCATTACGGGTGTCGCAACGAGACCGGCGCCGTAGCTGCCGACATGATCGGCTCTCAAGGTATCCACGGTAATAAGGATGATGTTCGGACGGGCTTCTTTTTTATCGATCGCCCAAAGAAGGCCCCCACCCGACAATACCGCAACTACTGATAACAGCAGATAGACCTTTTTTTTACGTGCCAGCGCCAATCCCGCAACGGCCATGGTCCCGAATAATATCAAGAGATACGTATGAAGACGTGACAATGACCCCGAACGTAAGCCGTCGATATCGCCGGTTCCGGGTTCCCCGTTGCCCGCGATAAGCCACTTATCGCCTTCTTTCCTCAGGGACAAGGTGGTGCGCCCGGATTTTAATAAACCGCTTGATACGGAAGACACTGCCGGGCCGGACAGGGAAACAGTCGCATCCACCCATAATTTTTTCGGCCAACCGTCGGGTGCGTTGCTGCGCTCGTTCAGGGAAAGGTTTGAAAAATTTATTGAAAGCCCTCCCGCGCCAAGCGCCCTTATAAAACTCGCCTCAAGAGCTTTACATGATTCGCCGTCATGCAGATAATCCGAATGAAAAAACCGTTTAAACCTTTTCAAGTCGCCTTCCTCGACGGCTTTCTCGAATTCGGTCAACAGTACTGAGACCTCGTTGCCTAACAGTGTATCGAACATCCTTTCCAATACCCTGCGCTTGCCATAGTCCATATCGCCGATTATCAATAACGAGTCCCCACGCCTCTCGATCCAATAATCCAGTTGCTCTTCTTTTATAAATTCAATCCGTTCTGTTCCACCAAGAGGAATACCGCTCATTTTAACTTTAATTTTGACTTCAATGACATCCCGATAGTATTTCGGCTCGCCGAGTTCGGTATGGACTTCGATGCTATCGAAATTATTAAATATCTTTTTTAGGGATATGATTTCATTGGAGTATTCGATGTATCGACGATCGAAATGCGCCGCCAGTTCGTCCAGATTTTCTCGCTCTACCGCCGATGAAACGGATAGAATAAAACTATCAAGGTCCCAATCTCGAAGATCACCTTCAACATTTGAAACCGATAATATAACCGCCAGGGTCACATATTTGAAAATCATTTCCATCTCGAGCGCACTGCACTAAAACCGGTTATCACTTTCCCAGTTTAGTTTAGTTAATATCCTCGTCAAATTCAATGGTTTCAATTCTACAATTTTTTATTCGGTGATTCATTAAACCTTATTTCCTTGAAACCCTTAAGTCGGAAATCCGTGGTCTTGAGGTTGCCCCTGACGGAAAATTCTATCCCTGTAAGCCAATTACACGTGTTGAATATGCGATAATGTTGGAGGATATGCTCGTTAAGCTTCTTAATGAACCGGGGCTGAAGCATAAATACCAAGGTGAATGCGAATCCGGATTCCTTGTTTGGTTCGCATCTCGTACGCTTGTTTTATAATCAATTAAGCCCTATATATAAAGGGGGAATTACCGGGAGGTCGCGCTATGGACGTAGTGAAATGGAAAGGGCGGGAGATTTTCGATCCTGAACGTTGTGACAGGTGCGGCAAGTGCCTGGCTGAGTGTCCGGTTTTGGGTTTGGACGAAGAGGGAGGTCGTCGCGAAATAGAAAACCTCATCCGGGGCCGAGACTTAAAAACCGTTATCGAGCAGTGCACCACTTGTCTTGGCTGCAATCTCTATTGCGAATCCGGCCTTTTGCCCTATGAGCTTATTCTTTGGCGATGGTATGAGCGGTACCTCGACAAAGGCCTGCCGGGCCTTGCCCGGGTGGTTATGCCGAATGAGCCTTTGAGCTTGTGGCGACACTTGAGACCGTATTTTTCCGAGACCGAGAGAAAAAACATGGAAGCATGGGCGAAGCCTCCGAAAGGCTCCGAGGTTATACTTACCGGCGGCATGACAAGCCTCTTTCCATACCTGCTGGAATCCAAATTGTTTAAAGATGTCGAAATTGTAGGGACCGAGGATTTCTGGATTTGCGGCGCGCTATATTACCAACTCGGCCTTTTTGACCTGGTGGAAAAGATCGGGTTTATGGTCAGGGATCGCTTCAAACAAATGGGACTGAAGAAGGTGATCCCTTTTTACGCGGCGGAGTATGTGATGTTGACGAAGATATTTCCCCGGATCTACGGAATCGAATTCGATCTGGAGATTATTGATCTCGAAAGCTGGCTTCTCGACCGGATAAAAAGCGGAAAAATCGAAATCAAGAAAAAGCTCGACATGACAGTAACCTTTCAGGATTCGTGTTGGTCCAAAGCTCTCGGGGCCGAGTTTTTTGATCTTGCGCGCGAGCTTGTCAGCCTAACCGGGGCCAATATCGTGGAGATGGAAAACTGCCGCGAGCATTCCCTGTGTTGCGGGTTTGGCGCCGGCGCCGGCCGTTACAACATCGCGGATATTATCAGGTACACGGGAATGAGACTCAGGCAAGCCGGCGAGACCGGAGCGGACGCTCTGGTTACGCACTGCACCGGATGCCTTTTCATTCTTTCTTTCGGCCTTGCGGTGCGAAGGAGCAACGCCTTCCCGATATATCACTTAAGCCAGCTTCTGGCCATGGCATCGGGTGAGGAAGTGTTCGAAAGAAACGCACAGCGAGGTCGCCAGATCGTTAAAGCGCTGATTCGAGCCGGGGCCAGGCATCCTATCCTTTTGATGAAGCGTTTTTTCGTTGACGGACCTACGGTCTAAATCGAGGAAAGGGCCCCGACTTCAGGGGATGGTGCTCATAGTCGGGCGGGGTCGGTCGAGGTGAAATGAAAAATATCAGCGGTTTTGGACAACTACAGGCTCCTGCCCGTTCACACAGGTAGGTTCAATATCCATATACCGAAGCGGAATATTCATCAATAATAAAAAATATATATCGTCAAAAATCCGAATGACAAGAGACTCGACCCCAAATGTCACATACAACCTCTTATCGTACGGTCTTTACGAGCGTTACGTTTGCTCCCCAAATACGTTGAAAACCGGATTTAAGAGTTTAGGATTATTCGGTAACTTTTCGTACGCTGACAACAAGTCCCAAGGTGAGCACAAAGATACTTATCGTCAATATTAAATATGCCGTATATCCTAATAATATGGGGATAAATACGGCGAGTATAGTTGCCAATAAAGCCCCGATTGAGTCCATTGCGAATACCCTCAGCATTCTTCCTTTTGTAACGCCGAACACCGTAGGAAAAAAGCGCCCGGTTAAATAGAAAGATGGAACCAATAGTATCAGGTGCCAGGTGCCGGGGAATTGCCGATACATAACAAAACTTCCCAACACACTTGCCAAAACGATGATTATT
>CAZDAF010000152.1:0-8616 GCA_964503115.1 uncultured bacterium | reverse complement strand
CATTTTGTCGAAGGGTTCGAGGGGCCGAGGATTCGAGGGGGAAATCACTGGAACCCTCGACCCCCGGAATCCTGGAACCTTTCTTAATCAACGACACTATCGTTTTCTGCCCCGAATAAAGCTGTCCTGGGGTATCAATCCCGCCGACTTAAAACTTTCAATATCTTCCCTGGCCTTATTATAATCCTTATACTTCCCCACCCTGATCGCGTAATAGACATTCCCCGCTTTCTTGGGCGCGATCCTTTGTATCCAGGCATTTAAGCCCTTATCTCGCAGCTTTTCCACCGCTTTTGCCGAATTTTCCCTTCTAAGAAAAGCGCCGACCTGTATGCTCCATTTCCACTCGGAGGTTTTGGGTTTCACCGGTGTGGGTTTGGGTTCCGGAGTTTCTTTCGGTTCGGGCGTATCGGTTTCGACGGTGGTGGGTTGATCCGTCTTTGTCGGCGTTTCGCCGGGTTGAGGCTGATCGTCTTTCCTCAAATTGTAAAAAGTGTGACTCTCGGCGGTAGACTTTGTTGCCGGCTCCGTTGCGGCAGGCTCCGTTGCCGGAACACCTACCGGTTCCGTATCGACGGTGGGTTCGGTCGGTGTAGTGGTCAACATCGCCACGGGTTGTTGCGGCTTCTCATAAATGCGTTTTCCAACCATAACACCGAGGCCGAAAACCACCACCATTATTACGAAAATCATACCCACAAGAATGGCCGCCTCCCGGTTTCCGTACTTCAAATCCGGCTTATCTCCCAAGGATTTCAGGTCTTCCATGACCCCCTCCTTTCTCCGGGCGTTACATACGCTCCGGAGCTTCGACCCCGAGTAATTCGAGGCCGTTTCGGATAATTTGCGCTACTGCGGCGACCAGCGCCAGCCGCGCGGCGCGGGTCGGTTCGTCGTCCGCAACGACACGGTACGACGGGTTACGGTCTCCCTTGTAATAGTATCGATGAAAATCACCGGCTAACTCTATAAGATAATGGCTAAGCCTGTGAGGTTCCACAGAGGTGGCCGCTGTCGCCACTTCTCTGGGAAATCCCTCTATTTTCCGCGCCAGATCGATTTCTTCAGGATTAACCAGGCGCGAGAGGTCGGCATCGAGGTAAGCTTCTCCGGTAGTGCCTACTTCTGCGGCCTTGCGGAAGATGGCCCGGCTGCGCGCATAAGCATATTGAACGTAATATACGGGGTTCTTCTCGCGCAACTGGCTCATTTTAATTTCCGAATCCTCACCCGGCGCGGCCTTTAGCAAATCGATGTCGAAATCCAAGTGGCTGGCGGAGCCACGCGTGAGAAATGTAAAGCGCATGGCGTCGGTACCCACCTCTTCCATTACCTCCCTCAATGTGACGAATTCCCCGGAACGCTTTCCCATGCGTACGGGTTCTCCGTCCCTGACGAGGTTAACCATCTGGACAAGCAGAACCTCCAATTTATCCGGCGGCAGCCCGAGCGCCTCGAGAGACGCCCTGACGCGAGCGATATATCCGTGATGATCCGCGCCCCATATATTCACCAACCGCTCGAATCCACGGCGTAGCTTTGCGCGATGATACCCTACATCCCCTGCGAAATACGTCCACTCACCGTTGGATTTTTTAATTACCCTGTCCTTTTCATCACCGTAAGCGGATGACTTGAACCACATCGCACCGTCGGCCTCGAACATGTCACCGTGCCGGTTAAGCTCCTCCAGCGCTTCCGCGACCGTGCTCGGGTTGCTCGAATAAAGGCTGGATTCGTAAAACCAGGTGTCGAATTGCACCCGAAAGGCATCGAGATCTGTGCGTATTTCCCCGATAATGCGCTCCATCGCGAAGCGCCGCTCGAACGGATCGAACTCGCCGGGAGGAATGTGAATGAAATCATCCCCCTTTTCGGCCTCGATCAACCGGGCCAGTTCCGCGACGTAATCGCCGGGATAGTAGTTCTCATCGGGGAAGGCTTTTTTCCAATCCACCTTTTTACCGAGCAGTTCGAGGTATCGGCAATGAACGCTTTTTGCCAGTACATCCACCTGCAAACCGGAGTCATTGACGTAAAATTCCCTTTCCACACGGTATCCTGCAGCGTCCAGGATACGCGCGAGGCTATCTCCAACGGCGGCGCCACGGGCATGGCCTATGTGCAGCGGGCCGGTCGGATTGGCCGAAACAAACTCGACCAAAATCCGCTCCCCACCGCCTATATCCGACTTGCCGTAATTTTCCCCGGCCTCGATAACGCACGTTACCGCTTCGCGCCATGCATCCGCCGAGATGCGGAAATTGATAAACCCGGGTCCCACGACTTCAGGCGGCGACGCCAAAAGCCCACCGGGCGCCTCGAAATGATCGAGTATCACCGCCGCTATTTCCCGGGGAGGACGACACGCGCTTTTAGCCATCACCATTGCGGCATTGGTCGAGAAATCCCCGAAGGATGAATCCCGGGGTATTTCCAACTGAGGAGTAACATCCGGTATATCCAACTTGCCCGCGCGGGCGCTATGAATTGCCCGGGATAAATATTCCTCTACGGAGAATCTGAGATCATTTACAACCATAGCTCTAAACAAGGTTCGATAATTCAGCGCAAAGTGCCCAATGTGAAGGAACTTCGCACTTCGCACCGAGAACTTCGCACTAATATTGTACCGACTTATACCTGTTGCGGCAAGCGCTGACTACTTGATTACACCGGTAGCGATCTTGCTTATTTTCTCGCCTACAGGGACGGGAACCCCAAAAGAACCGGCTTTTCCATAAAGCATTTCATAGACGCTCCAGTTGCTGAAGACCCGTTTTACGTAGTTTTTTGTTTCATTAAACGGTATCTCCTCGACCCATTCATCGATTTCGAGATCAGTCCTTGCCCGAGCCCATCTTTTCACGTTTGAAGGCCCGCCGTTGTATCCCGCAGTGGCCATGTACAGGCGCCCGTTATGAGTGCCTATGCCTGCGGCAACGTCGGCCAGGTAATTTATACCCATGCGAATATTGACAGCCGGATTAAAAAGATCGGTTCGACGGAAATCGGTAATTTTCAACCGCCTGGCCATCTGCCGCGCCGTCGGCGGTATAAGCTGCATCAATCCCATAGCTCCGGCGGATGAGACGACACCTGCCCGGAAATTCGACTCCTGCATTATTATCGACCAGACATGGTTGGGGCTAAGACCTCTTTCCGCGGCAAGTGTGCTCACTTGGGCCGAATAAGCGCGCGGGTATAAAATCCGCCAGTACCTGTCGTTACCTGCGGAGTAATTATCCTTATCAATATCCAGGTAACGGTATACGGCGCGCCTGGACCTGTAGTAATCGCCATACGCCTGATATAGCATGCATATCGCTTCATGATCGCTTTTGCTCAAGCCCTTGCGTTTTTCAAGCAAGCCGAGTTCCTCGACCGCAAATTCCACCAACCCCATCTGCGCCAATTCTCTCGAGCGGTCGAGCCGGTCGTCCTTTATCATCAAATTCGGCACTTTATGTGCGCGCGGTCTGGCGGTTTTTTTCGGCTCAACGGGTTTTTTCCCCAACCGCGTTCGTGCCCAGAGCGAATAATAATCGTGAGGCTTATCCTTGAGAATCGCGCGATATTGCTTTTTAGCTTCTTTATTTTCGCCTTTTTTCCCCAGCGCCCGTGCGGCCCAATATGCATTTCTGCGGCTTGTAATCTCTTTTTTCCCCTTGTGATTCACAAAGCTGTTTGCCGCTGCGTCGAATTTTCCACGCCGATAATGTATCCACCCTATACGCCATGAGATATCCATTTTCCCGGCTCTGCCTGGATATTTTTTGCGTATGGTTTCGAGGCATCGAACAGCGTCATCCCAACGATCCCATTCGCTGTATATTTGAGATACATTAAGCCACGCGCGCGGCGCCAGACTGCTGGCAGGCGTCTTCTCGGTAACGTTTTTATATGCCTGAAGCGCTTCGTTCTTCTTCTCCAACCTCCCCATGCAATGGCCGTAGTAGTAGTATGCGGTGGAAGTGAATTCTCCGACGGGTATAGTGGTAAAGAAGCTCCTGAAGGCCTCGGCAGCTTCCTTCGTCCGGTAAAGTCGATACAGGCACATCGCCCTGCGTATGGCCGTTAATCTGCCATCGTGGTTTTTGCGGTCGAATTTCTTATCTTCGAGAAGCTTTTCGTATTCCGCCAACGCCGCTTCCCATCTGGCACGCTTGTAAAGCTTTTCCGCACGGGCAAACCTTTTGGAATTCGGCATTTTATTTGCGTCGGCGCCCAGCGCCTTCAATCGCGCCGCCGCCTTGGGCGCGCTGCCCGACCCCGGACGATAAATATATATTTCCCTATACTTCCCCTTCGCATCGGATACCTTTTTCAGCGCTTCGAGACAGTTCCCTATCTTTAAAATTATCCTGGCGCGCTGGTCGCCGTGTTCGGTGGTTTTCAGCAATTTCCCCAATAACGGCAGAGCCATGTCGCACTTGCCGAGCGCAGCAAGCGTATCGCACTGAGACAGCCTGGCTTCACGGTACCGGTTCGATTTGGGATAAGTGGACAAATATATGCGCCAGGCCGCCCTGGCCTTTTCATAATCTTTCGCCCGTGTGAGACTTTCAGCGCGATAATATGCGGCATATTCCTTTAGTATCCCATTGCCTTTAAGATATTTTCCGAACCATTGGGCCGACTTGCGCCATTGCGACAGCTTGTAATTGCACCACCCGGCCAGGAAAGACGACCTCATCGAAAGCACGGAATCGGTACTTTGCTGTGCCACCAAATTGAAACGCTTTTCGGCGGATAAGTACCTGTTTCGACCAAGGTCTCCTATACCCGCTGCATATTCGACGACGAGATTGCTTCCGTGCCTACGCGCGGCCGGAGTCTGTTCCCCGGTGGATATCGATCCAGCCGGTGAAAGAAAAATCAGCAAGATTAAAACCGGGGAAAAAACGAAGGAAATCGCTAATCGTGGTGTCATCTTATGGAAAAAGGGTAGCCGTTTATCGATTTCTTTTCAACCTTTTTTTTCTTTAGCGCTTTGGTTAAAGTAATTAAGTGAAAAAACATATACCGTTGCAAAACCCGATGGTATGACTTTATACTCAATTGTCCGATAGAGTAAGGAACTTACACGATTATGGAAAAAACTATATGAGGAGAGCAAAATGAATGGAGAAACGCTTATTGTCATGCCCGATGCGTTGTATGAGCTGGTGCACCAGATTTTCCTGAAGGAAGGATTGCCGGAGGAAGACGCAAAAACCGTCACGGAGGTGCTGCTGACGGCGGACATTCGCGGAATAGACTCGCATGGAGTGGCGCGGATCGGCTATTACGTAATGAAACTTCAAAACGGTACCATAAACAAGCACCCCAATATTACAATCGTCAACGAGAACGAAACTTGCGCGCTGGTGGACGGCGACGACGGTATGGGCCCGGTGGTGGGCAAGCGATCCATGGAGATTGCCATCGAGAAGGCCGAGAAGTACGGATCGGGGTTCGTCAGCGTCAGGAAATCGAATCATTACGGAATAGCAGGCTACTACACCATGATGGCACTCGAGCACGACATGATCGGTATAAGCACTACCAACGCCGTCTGCATGGTGGCTCCGACATTCAGTTCAGAGCAAATGCTCGGCACCAACCCCATCAGCGTATCGTTTCCGTGTGCTGAAGAAAAGCCGTGGATACTCGACATGGCTACCAGCACGGCTCCGTTCGGCAAGCTCGAGATTGCCATGAAAAACAACTCAAATGTAACGCTCGGTTGGGTGCAGGACTCCGAGGGTCGCCCTTGGGACGATCCTCAGGCGCCCATAAAGGGGGGTGCGCTCACTCCACTTGGCGCCACTTACGAAATGAGCGGCCATAAAGGTTACGGGCTCGCGACGCTGGTGGACATCCTTTCCGCCGTTCTCTCGGGCGCGCTGTACGGCCCGAATCAGGAGGGGCTTACAAGGCTAAGTTCCGATCCCAGCAACGTCGGGCATTTCTTCGGAGCCATACGCCTCGACGGATTCAGGCCGGTCGACGAGTTCAAGGCGACAATGGACGACATGGTACGTGGGTTGCGCGGCGCGAAGAAATCCGCCGGGCAGGATCGTATCTACACCCACGGTGAGATCGAGTTCGAGCACGAGGAGAAGCGCCGCAAGGAGGGGATCACGCTTCATCCGCTGGTCCGGTTGGCCCTCGAGCACCAGGCTAATACCCACGACATACCCTTGCCATGGTGATTCCCGCTAGAACCGCGATTTTTTCGGCAGGTATGGTGCTACTTGCCATATTGGCTTTTTCCGCCGACGTGTCTCCCGATATTGATCTCGAAAACGCCAGGCGCATTAAAACCTACCCGAGTGGAGCGAAGGAATACCTACTAACAGACGGTTCCCGCGCCGTGGTTTGGCCCAACGGCAACACGCGCCGCACCTTGCGGGATGGAACGGTTATTCACACATGGCCTCCCGCCGGAAATAACGAAATCCTGAGGATAAAAAAGCCGGACGGTACCGTCGAGTCGAAATTCGCGGACGGCACGGAAAAGAACATGCGACCGAACGGTTCGGTAAGTTGGAGGTTCTCCGACGGACGACTTCGTGAGGAAAAGCGCGATGGAAGCGTCTGGGAAAACAGTGTGACGGACCGCGACCTGGTCGATCCTGAAGTGGTGAAAATGTCTCCCTGGCCAAGGCGCGTCAAACCCGGAGACAGGGTGGTGTTCTCGGGCGAATTACTTGAGGGCTACCACAACCCCTGGGCGTGCGTCCTGCTGTCCGGCGGAGAGCTGCGTGAATTCAAGACTGAATCTTTTATTATTCGGGGAAATCGATTCAGCTTGCCCGTAACGATGAATGACGGGCCGGGACTGTACAAAATCGAGATTATCGTTAGAGGGCCGCTGGGAAACAGGATAGCCCTTAACGTCGGCATCTGGGTGAACATCGAGCCACCGGACGAAGGTGAAAAACCAACTTTGTACCGAACCGTCGATCCCGGCGAACCTCTCCACCACCTCGAAGCGAAATTCTACAAAATGATCAATAGAGAACGGGGAAAGAGGGACATAAAAACGGTTATTTGGGACATCGAGGCTGGACAGTTGTCCCGACACATGGCCCGAGAAATGGCTTCGGAGGGCTTTTTCGGGCACATATCACCCAAATGGGGCAACATTGCAAAAAGAGCCGTCAGGCTGTACAAATGGAACTCCGCCGCACACGGACTTCCGACTTCCCCACCGGACGAAAGCGCCCCGAATTTTATCGCCGACTGCATCGTGAAATCGCGGTCTTTCGGCGGGGCCATGGTGACGCTTCTAGAAAGCCCCGCACATCGGAGAATTATCCTAAGTCCCTATTGCACACATACCGGGGTGGGAGTAAGCAGAGTAAAAAATGGAGACGGCAGAGACGTCATCATAGTCATTGCAATGCTACAATTGAACCGCCCGAGACACTCGATATCATCCAAGCCCAAGAAAATCGAAGAAGAAAAACCGTTTCGTATATATGGCCGGCCATAATTTATTTTACCAAGGTTATATGGACACGGCGTGCGGCGCCCCGACAGCTTCACTTGGCCCACGCCCATCCTTATCGGGTTATTGTTGACGAATTTGATATTATATACCAATTTATTCCCATGCAAAATAAATCCCGATTCGAGAAGCTGCGCGTCAAAGCACAGAATATGAAGAACTTCGTGTATGTTCGGCACGAACGTTTCCCCGAGCTCGATCTGGGCTTGCACGAAGAAGAATTCCTCTATCAACTGGCTAAAATCAATCCCACCAACCTGTTCCTCGGAAAATTTTCAAAAAACGACGTGGAAAATACCCTTAAGGAAACCGGCCTGTGGAACTTGTTGATCGAGAAAGGCTTTAGAAACCTCATACTTCATATCGACGCATCCAACGTTCTCGAACACCGGCTTATTATCTACGATGGGGAGATCAATTCCGACAGGCTGCTTATAGAAGTTCGGCTGAGGGAAGCCTTGTTAAGACCAAAGAAATGCTTCGTGCCAGGAATGGAACATATCCGCGACGTACCCATGATTCTGATAGACTGGCTCACGCTCCAGGATCCGACCAAGGACTTCACGCCGGACAAGCCCCGGCTCGTTCATCAGCGCAAACCCGGGTTGGGCATATTTTATGATTTTGCCGGGCTTGTGGATTTGTTGGCTAAAGCCGCCGGCAAAGAAGGTGTCATGGATATCCCCGAGCATTACCATGGCGCGTTGTTTTACTCCAGGTTCTTCCATTTCTGGGAGCCTGACATGGAAGGAAAGCTGCGGGCGATGATGCGCGACTTCGCATCGCTGCCGCTTCACAAGGCCACCTGGGCCGTTTTCCTGGATTGCTGTATAAACTCGAACACCGGAAAGGTCGACAAGTGGCAGCCGGGTGAGCAAATCAAGCCGGTTAGCGACCAAATTAAAGCATACTTCAGGCACCCGGAATATGAAGAGCAGGTAGACCGGGCAACTCGATCATTTCGTTTTCATATAGACGAGTCCAAGCTCGAAAAAGCTTTAGCGGAATATACCGACACAATATAGCTTGAAAAAAAACCGCCTCCCCGGGTTGCCGTTCCACCGAACCCTGATTCCCGGTTAATGTAAGTGAAAAAGCACCAACTGGGTGTAATACTT
>CAZDAF010000151.1:0-8620 GCA_964503115.1 uncultured bacterium | reverse complement strand
ATGCCATGATGTTTGTCCTCAAGAAGCGGTGAGGCATGACAGTGAAAGGATTCCACAAGAAATAGAGAAAAATTTAGAGGAAACCAAAAAGCTTATGGAAAATTTCGAAACTGAAAAAGAAAAGGAAGCCTTTCTTAAAAGAATGATAAAACATTTTAATAAAGAGAAAACGGTTGCAGAAAAAACTATCGAGGAAATTAAGAAACTAACGGAGGATAAAAAGAATGGGGGAGGGAAAAACAAACAAGTCTGAAAAAGAAGATTTAATTGAAAGAATACTGGATGTTGAATTGGACATGTTTGTTAATGTTCCTACGGATGAACCGACAAAATGCCGGGAGAATCTTGGTGCGTTCAGGCTCGTACGTGGTAGTGGGTTTGAAGTCTGGTCACACGAGGCCTTAGAATCTTATTTTGAGGATTTGAAAATAGCAGTCCGAGAAAAAAGAAATCTTATGACACTAAAATATGCACGTATGGGCAATCAGATAGAATGTTTGAATAACAATCCTCTCATTGGCAAGATTGTAGAAATTGAGAAGGAGTCTCAAGAACAAGTTAGAAGAAAATATCCTCACTTGATGAGCCATGATAAAGTGGGGACGGGAGTTACATATTTAGAAGCAGAGCTTGAAACTTATTCAGATAGAACTTTAGAGTTGTATTATGCTAATGTTTTACAAGCAAAACAAGCAGGAAGGAATCTTCCAGAAGAAGTATACTCCAGTATGTTCAAAAAACAGGGGTTTTACTCCCTCAAAGAATTGGAAAAGGCAAAATCCGATAGCAGTTGAACAGGTACCCGGGCTTTCGCGAGTTGTTCGGATTCCAGATACCGATTCGCTTCCATTACGGACGTTTTTATGCTATTCTTTATATCGGCTAAAGTGAAGATTTTTGGAATATTTTTCTAACGTTGGGGAGGTAGAGATGTCTCAATTTTTGGAAGTTATCGAATGGTTTGACGAAACCGGCGAAACCATCGTTCAGCGTATTCCGCCTGAAGGAAGCGGCGAAATCAAGATGGGCGCCCAGTGCATTGTCCGCGAGAACCAGGTGGCGGTATTTTTCCGGGACGGCAAGGCTCTCGACGGGCTCGGCCCCGGCCGGCATACGCTGACCACCATGAACCTCCCTCTGATCACAAAAGCGCTAAGCCTGCCGTTTAATTTCGAGAGCCCTTTCAAGGCCGAGGTGTACTTCGTCAACATGAAACTGTTCACCGACCTGAAATGGGGCACCAAGGAACCCATCCTTTATCGCGATAAGGAATTCGGGCCTATACGATTGCGCGCTTTCGGCAGCCACACCATGCGCGTCAACAACCCGCTCGTGTTTATAAACACCATGGTAGGTACTCAGGGCGCTTACACCACCGATGAGGTGGAGGAATACTTGCGAGACGCCATCGTCGCCAGACTCGTGGACCTGTTGGGCGAAAATCTCGACACCCTCCTCGACCTGGCCGCGATGTACGACGAGTTGGCAAGCGCGGCCAAGGTACGCATCGGCGACCAGTTCACCAAGTACGGTATGGAGCTTGTGGACTTTTTCATACAGGCCATTACTCCGCCCGAGGAAGTGCAGAAGATGCTCGATGAGCGTACCGCTATGGGAGTGATGGGCGGCGTCGACCGCGACCAGATGACCCAGTACATGAAGTACAAGGCGATGAATGCGCTCGAATCCGCAGCCGAAAACCCCGGCGGCGCGGCTGGCGGCGCTATGGCCGGTATGGGCATGGGCGCCGGACTGGGCGTCGGCATGATAGTACCGCAAATGCTGACGCAGCAGCAAGGCGGCGCCGCGCCTCAGCAGGCCCCAGGCGCGGGCGCTCAAGCTCCGCAGGGCGTCCCTTGCCCTAAGTGCAACACCCCCAACCCGCCCGGCGCAAAGTTCTGCTCGAATTGCGGAAGCCCCATGGTATTGACCGTCAAGTGCCCGAAATGCAACGGGGACGCTCCTCAAAACGCCAAGTTCTGCCCGAATTGCGGGAATAAATTGGGATCGGCGCCAAATTGCCCCAAATGCAACGCCGAGCTGGCGCCCGGCGCAAAATTCTGCCCCAATTGCGGAAATAAAATCGAATAGATCAAGGGCACAGATAACGAGTTGTCTGTGTTACTTGGTGCTTTTTTTACGGAAGTATCCCTTTAACAAAGCAAATTTTTTTCTTTTGCTATCATTTGGATCACATCGAATGATAACTCCACTTCGATGATTTTTTTCTTGCATGTCATTTAATATTCATGTTCAGCAGATGGGCACAAATCTTCCATAAAACAGTTGCTACAATCCCTGTATCTTGGTCTGCACAACTCTCGACCTAATTCCCATAGGACATAATCAAATATGCCTGGATATTCAGGATGTAATTCTCTTGCGGTGTAGACAATGTATTCATCCGAAGCGTCTTTATAAACAAATCCCAATCTACGAAACATACGTCGGATATGAACATCAAGAGATACATCCACCCAATGACGATCACTTACCTCAATCTGAAAATCTCTCACGAGTATATTACACGCCATAGTAGCGATTTTCTGTCCCACTCCGTCAAATTCCAGAAACCTCTTTACGATAGAGGCGCTTGAAGGCTTATCAGACCAGATGTTGGATGCATTGCCTTTATACTTTTCTTCGATAAGTTCAATAGCGGATTTTATGTTTTTTGCCATTTGATTTGGAAAACGATGTAAAGATGTAGGATTACGCATCACTCTCTTAAACGTACTTAATCTAGTTGCGTTCAATCGTTTGAAATCGAAATATCCCAATCTTCCCTTCAACTCATAGGGAATAATCCATGCTCTTTCAGCAGGCATCTGTCTATCCATAATACACCCAATAACATAAGCGTGTGGGTATCGTTCAATACTACTAATGAACTTGTCAGCTTGGGGGTTACCTGTGAAATCCCAATCGTCTTTCTCTTTTGCCATTAACATCTTTGATCTTTGAATTAGGCGGTCGCGGATTTTCTGTGTTTGCCTATTCATTATAAAATTCCCTTTCTTTTTAATTATTACCGGATACCCCTTGTGCCGCCAGGAGATACGTGAAGGACTGTGCCATTTCTCCTGCGAACCCATACGGGTCTCCACTTCGTTCCGATTCGTCGCACACCTAGACCTTTCGGTCAAGGTGCACTACCCGTTCAATTGCAACTTATTGAGTGCGGCGCATTCAGCGCCGCTTTCAAATGCAGCAATTCATTGCTGTATATACGGCCAATAAATTGGCCCAAAGCAAAGCGGTGATAAATCACCGCATTCCAAAACGCCGGGTGGCCCAGACATCTTTGATGTCTGGGTCGCAAGACAAGAGGCGAATGCAATCACGTTCGTGAAAAGAGAAAATATCGGTTTACAACCAACTACGTTCTCCAGCCTCCTGTGCCTTCGGCACCCGTACGGGCCACCCGCCCGCGCCCTTCGAGACGGGCCTACGCCCTCCTCAGGAACGCGGCCTTGAAAATCAACAGTTCCGTCCCTTGGGAACTTAAATTAATGCCACTCGGGATGCTCACCTCTTCCTTATTTTATATAGATGTTTTTCGAGCACTCTTTGCAAGGTGAGGCGCCGGTGCGTATGCCGGGCAATGGGCCGAGGCCTACAATGCCCGAGACGCTTTTGCGGGGGATCATCATACAGCTTTCGGTAAGAGTTATTCCTATGTCTCCGGGTTTCAGAGATGCGAAGATGTCTCGTTGCGCTTCGAGCGGCCAGTCGCCGTAACCGGGGCTGAACCTTGGGGTGAGATGTAACCCACGGCGATGCGCGTCGGCCTGGATCGATCTGTGGAGGTAATCGACCGCGCCCTCGGCAGTTTCTCCTGCGGCACTATCGAGTATTACCGCCTCGGCGGGTTTATCGTGCATCATCTCCGCCGCTTTGCTCTCAGCGGCAGGCCCGATGGTCGCCGCAAACACCACCACTTCGACGCAGGCGTTCAACAACCTCGATACCTGTTTAGATTCGATACGGAATCCGCATTCGAGGGCAACTTCGTCTGCCGTATGATCGACGATCTTATCGATAAAATAAATACCCACCGGCTCGGCCAGTTCGACCGCCCGCTCGATGGCGTTGTCAATCATACCTTTAATACGGTCGTCGATTTTCGAACTGGGTTTGTAGCCCAAATGCCGCAGCGTTGCCCGAAGGTTTACCTGTATGGGGAAATTTTTAATAACGTGAATGCCACGTTCCGGCTTCACGACGCTTTCAACCTCTCCTTCACCAACTCGACCCCGCCGGGCGCGGTAGCGGCGTAAATATCGGCCCCGATCTTATCGGCATATTCCCGGCTGACGGGCGCGCCGCCGATAATAACAATGGTTTTATCTCGCCACCCGACCTCATCGAGCCTTTTGACCACATCGCCCATTTGTATCATAGTGGTGGTCAAAAGCGCGCTCATACCCACAACGTCCGCACTGTTTTCCATCACCGCATCAACGAACTTCTCGACCGAAACGTCATGTCCCAAATCTATTACCTCGAACCCCGCGCCTTTGAACATCATCTTGGCGAGGTTCTTGCCGATATCGTGCTGATCCCCCTTCACCGTACCCAACACCAATGTTCCGCGCTTCGATATGCCGCTTTTTTCAAGTAAAGGCCGTATGACCTCGATACTGCGATCCATCGCTCGAGCGGCGATTATCAACTCGGGCACGAAGAATTCCTTCTCCTCGAACCTTTGGCCCGCAAGCTCCATCGCCGGGATGAGCGCATCGTTGAGTATTTTATCGACTTTTTCTCCCTCGTCCAAAAGTTCCCGCACCATATCCGGGGCTTTCTTCTCGCGGTCGCCTGTAACAACCAACTGCTTGAGCTCATCCAGTTTTTCGGTCATCGGCTTTTTCCTCCTGATTGGAAATATGGAGCAAGCGCGGGGTATAACGCCCTATAACGCCGATACGCCTCGCGGTATACTTTACGGTCTTTTTTTACGGGCTGAATTTCGTCCCGCACCTTGAGTGTTTTTGCGGTGGCGCTTTTAACGTCGGGCCAGACACCTGAGCCGACACCCGCCAGAAGCGCCGCTCCCATCGCCGGGCCTTGATCCACTTCAAGACGCTTGACCGGCCTCTCGATCACACCGGCGATTATCGAGCACCATAAGTCGCTTGTCGCGCCGCCGCCTGAGACGTACACGTTTCTCATCGTCGTACCCGCATCCCGCATGAGCGCGGCGCAGTCCTTTATACCGAACGCCACTCCTTCCATGACCGCACGGGCCATGTGCGTCATGTCATGACCGAGCGTCAGTCCCACGAAAGCCCCTCGCGCCTGCGGGTCATTGTAAGGCGTTCTTTCCCCGCTAAGGTATGGAAGAAATGTCAGCCCGTCGCCGCCGGCGGGAGATTTGGCCGCCAGAGAGTTTATCCGCTTGTATGACAACGATTGGTTTTTCGCAAACCGGAGTGTGTTTCGGAACCATTGCATACTGCCACCCGCCGCAAGCATAACGCCCATAGTGTGCCACATTTTCGGCACTGCGTGACAGAAGGCATGCACGGTACTGCCGCCGGCCACGGGCGGCTTACGGCTCGGCGCAAATACCACGCCGCTGGTACCGAGGCTGACGGTAACGTCGCCTTGCCTTATTATGCCGTTGCCCACCGCGCCGGCGGCCTGGTCGCCGCCGCCTCCGACCACCGGGGTACCTTCCGCCAGGCCGAAAGTTCGCGCGCCGTCGCGCGATACCTTGCCGGTGATCTCCGGCGACTCGAACACCAGCGGCAGCCATTCTTCGGGTATTTTCAGCGCTTTTAATATCTCGGGCGACCATCGCCTTTTAGACACATCCAGCAACAACATGCCCGAAGCGTCGCTCACCTCGCCGGCAAACACCCCGGTCATTATGTACCGGATGTAATCCTTCGTCACCAACAGCTTTGCGACTCGGCGGTATGCGGCGGGTTCGTGCCGCGCCAGCCAAAGTATTTTCGGCGCAGTAAACCCCGGCAGGGCTATGTTACGGGCTATATCGAGCAATCGTTTCTTGCGCACCCGTCGAGTCAGTTCGTCGCACTCGGCGGCGGTGCGACCGTCGCACCATAAAATAGCCGGCCGGATGACCTTGCCCTTTGCATCGAGAAAAACCGAAGAGTGCATCTGGCCGGTCAGGCCGACGGCTTCGATGTCCGTATTTTTCGCGTCCGCCTTTTTAATCGCGCTGCGTATAGCCTTCGAGGCGCCGCGTACCCAATCCGCCGGATTCTGCTCCGCCCACGCCGGCCGGGGAGTATACATCGGATACGGAGAAACGCCTTCCGCAACCGGCTTACCCCCCGTGGAACTTATCAATATGGCCCGCGTTGAAGTCGTCCCGACATCCACTCCCATCAGGTACCGCAACTTGAACTCGCCTCCCCATAGCGTTCGACAACTCGAAAAATCAAAAAGTACTGGTAAGGTAGAAAATCATGGTCGCTCATAAGCTCTAATTCCATACCTTCAAGTATTTCAATCATATCTTTTTTCTTGCGACGCAATTTTTTATCAGGGCCTTTCCTGGATCGCCTGCGCCAATCAATGACCACCAGTTTTCCGCCGGTTTTAACGCCCCTTCGCAGGGTGTCGAAAAAAGCGTACGGCAAATCGATATAAACCTGGGAATTTACCACAAAGGCGATATCCACTCCGCCGTATGGCAGTTGAGCGTCTTCGAGCCTGGACTTGATGATTTTAACGTTGGTCAGGCCCTTTTTCTTAACCTCTTGTTTAAGTTTTTCGATCATCGCTTCGTCGGGATCGGAAGCGTAGACGACACCTTCCGGCCCAACGGCCTTAGAAAGCGGCTCGATGAAATATCCCGCTCCGGCCCACGCCACTGCGACTTTATCGCCCGGCCGCACGCCGACGGCCTCGATAACACGCTCCGGCGCCTGCCACTCGCCACGCGAAGGGTCGAGTTCTTCGGCAACGTAAGAATCCATACGTTCGGCGCGGTTGTCCTTACGCAAGCCCACCTTCGGCGTGGTCCGAGGGCATGCAGCCAAAAGGAAGGCCATGGTTATTAGCAGAGCTGAAAACACTATGACGACTTTTTTCATCGGTTATTTCATCCTTTTCTTCGATTTTTTCCGCCCGACGGCTCTTTTTCGCTCGGCTTTACGTTTCCCGATCAGTTTGTTAACGAACGCGCCGTTCAGCCCCATTGCGCGAAAGACCTCTGTATAGGCCCCGACGGCGTCGCTCTCGTTCTGCGCGCGCTTGAGCGTTTCGCTATCGATGTTCCGGGCGATTTCATTGATGAACTCCCATTGGAGTATACTGCGGCGTACAGCTTCGACTTGATCCTCGGTGTACGGGAATAAATCGAATCCGACGCGCTCACCGCCCGAACCGTAGCCGCCGAGCTGCAATTCCTTTGCAATCGCCAGGGTTTGCATGAAGCACATCGCGCCGACCATGTTATCGTCGTCGAATGTGCCCCAGCCGGAGTTGGCGTGATTATGGCCGAGGCAACCTTCGCTCATCAGCAACGCCGCGTATTCGGCCAATGGCTCACCGTTCATTATAAGGTGCTGCCAATCCATGTTGATTTTCACGCAAGACGTGTCGACGCCACGGTCTTCTATTTTGCGTATGAGAAAGAGTGTCATACCGATGTTGCGCATCAGGATGCGCATGGCGGGCTCGGAGTTTTTGTGTTCGAGCAGTAAAGTCACGCCTTTTTTGCCGCAGTGCTCGGCGCACTCGGCGATACCATCGATAAACCAGTTCCACGACTGCGACGAATTCGTCTGAAATGGGTAGTTGTACCCTTCTCCACCGGGCCAGATAATAAATTTCGATCCGAGTTGGGCCGCCAGATCGATGCCTTGTTTGGCGATGCGAACGGTTTCCTTCCGAAGCGAGCGCTTTGGGTTTATAAAGCTCCCGAGCGCATAACGAGGATTTGAGAACAGCCCGAGCGCAAAACAATAAACATCCACGTGCTTTCCGCAAGCTCGAAGCACCTTATCGTAATTATTCTCATTTATCTCACCGGGGTAATGGTACTCGAGGCCGTCGAGCAGCTCTCCCAGTCCATTAACCGCGCGTCTCGTCCAAATTACACTATCTTCCTTAACGCACCGCGGGTGGTACCCTCCCGGCATAAACCTTGTCGCGTTGGGGCCAAATCCCCAAATGCCGACGCTGTTTTTCACTCGAATGGAACGGGCCATATCTGAACCTCCTTCTTTCTATTTTATATTTTTACATTCCGAACAGCTTCCCGGCGCCCAGCACGGTTTTCAGTCGCAGGGGCAACGGTTCGAGAATAATGTCCTTCTTTTTCCTCGCCTCTCCAAAAGCCTTGAGAGTCTTTTTCGATCTCAGTATGCGAGCGAAAGCAGCAATGTCGCAAAAAACACCTATGGACGGTTTGCGGAATACGCGTCCCGATGCGGAGATAATCTTCTTGTAATCCTTTCTCCATTTACCGATATTAACGCCTTGCTCCACCAGAGCGTTATGGCTGCTTACGAAGTCTATGTTACCACCTTTAACAACAACAATCAGCGAAGCCCATACATCATCTCCATCGAACAGATAGAATAACATAGTACTGTTGTCGCCGATTCCGAAATTGAAACCTTTCGGTAGTTTGTTATGG
>CAZDAF010000150.1:5700-8633 GCA_964503115.1 uncultured bacterium | reverse complement strand
CCGTCAGGGTGGTCGGAGAGAGACATTTAAAATTCAGAGTTAAATGGGGCCGCAAGGAAATGGACGCCATAGCTTTCGGACAGGTGGATCGCGCGGACACTCTGACCGGGCGGGTAGACCTGGCATTCACGCCTCTGCTGAACTTATGGAATAACTGGGAACGTCTCGAAATCAAGGTGAAGGACTTCCGGCCAGCGGGAACAAACAAAGACTGACAAGAGAAAAAAGTGGTGCCTATGTCAACAAGCCGATTAAAAAAGCGATTGTTGGTGTGTTTATGAGATTGTTGATAATAGCGGAGCGGTTTTTACCGCAACGGGGTGGGCTGGCGGTAAGTACCGCGCGAATAGCCGAAGGTCTTGCCTGTCGAGACGTGGAAGTGCACTTGTTTTGCTTTACCGACAACATCGAGCCGGGCGATCTCGAAAGCGGCAGATGGGAAAACCTTGTGGTGCATCGACTGGGGCGGTTCAAGAAATTCGACCGGACATACATGGTCGCTTGCCGCGCCATCGAGTTGCTGCACCGACGGCATCCGTTTGACGCATTTATCGGGATGTACCTGGTACATGCCGGGTACCTCGCGGCCATGGAAGGTCGCCTGCTGAGCGTGCCCAGCTTGATCATGGCTCGAGGAAACGACGTGGACAGGGAGTTGTGGCGTTCCGACCGGCTGCCTTTTTTACTCGGAGCGCTCGAATGGGCCTCGGCCGTCGGGTGCGTATCAAAGGAACTGGTGGATAAATGCCGTCTGCTGGGCGGTCGCGAGGAAATCTATTGGACGCCTAACTCGGTAGACGCAAAGCGTTTCGAGTCTGGGGATGCCGACCCGGAACTGAAAATATCCCTCGGGCTGGGCAAGGGGTCGGTGGTGGGTTTTTCCGGCGAATTGCGTTTCAAAAAGGGTATACATCATGTTATCGAGGCTGCCCGGCGCATCTCCGAATCGACTCCCGGAACACATTTCCTGCTCGTCGGCGGCGTAAGGGACGATGACCGGAAGGAGTTCGACAAGCTACTCGATGAAGAGCCGTCTCTGAAACAGGTAATAGTAGAGGTACCCTACGAAAAGGATCCGAAAAAGCTCGTCGATTACTACCGCTTGATGGACGTGATATTTCTTCCGAGCTTGTGGGAAGGCATGCCGAACGCGGCGCTCGAGGCCATGGCGTGCGGCATTCCGGTGGTTGCCTCCGATGTCGGAGGTTTGAAGGATCTGGTCGAGCCGACCAAGACGGGTTTTTTATTCCCGCCCGGAGACCTTGACGGCGCCATCGAAGCGCTAACCACCGCGTTGGCTATGCCGTCGGACGTGCGTCGAGCGTTGGGAACTCGCGCCCGCGAAAAGGTGCTCGAACAGTTCACTTCGGAAAAAGAAACCGGCAGGATAATGGAAATACTTGATCGAATCTGCCGCGCCGACACTCGATTCGAACAATGACGTATCAATCCAAAGCGGGCTGATATATGTTTCCGTCGTTTTTGGGCGCCCACAAACTTCGGGGCACACGGGCGATACAGAACGCTCCAATTATGAAAAGCCCCAACCTGTGCAACAACGAAGACAATAGGCTGTAAGCCAGCACCGCCGCTTCCATATCCTGCGGATTGCCAACGCCCTGCGCATAACCGGCCACAAACAATATCATCGCCGCCTGGACAGTGCCCATTCCCATCACGGTTATGGGGATGGCACCGATAAGCCAGACCAGGGGAAGCATTACGCTAAGCTCCAACAACGGAACATGAATACCGAAAGTGCCGAGCGCGTAATAAGTGACGACTATACCCACCAGGGAAGATACGCTTCTTAACAGGATTAACTTCACATACCTGATTACAGGCGCCTCGCGAAAAGAAGCCAGAACCTCATTTTGTTTGACCCACTCGAAACCCTTGCTGCGCGGCAATAATCGCCTGTAAAATCCGATATGCACTGCAAAAAGCGCCCACGAAATTACTATAAATCGCACAAGATGCCCTTCGTCAGAAATAACAAATAATTGATTTATATCGACGCCGGGCAAACTAAAGGCCCCTGCGAGGCAAAGTGCGAGTAATACGTAGTAGTCTATCATTATACAGAAAAGCACCACCGAAGTGGCGCGCGAGATGGATATTTCCTTCCAGCGGTTCATTATAAGCGAGAAACCGCCCTGGCCTACCATGTAGTTCAAAAGCGAGAGCAGGTAGGTAGCTCCCCTTATCCACATCATGCCGCGATAAGTTACGGACGTTCCGAACAAATTAAAAGTATATGCATATACCAGTATGTCCCAGAAAAAATGGAAAAAGAGGCCGAAAATTATAAGCGCCAGGAACGCCGGCAGGTCTACTCGAACGGCTGCCTCCAGGACTTCATCGACCGGAATTCGTTTGAACAGGTATACGAATATCGCCGTCGTGACTATCCATGGCAGCCATTTGCGGATAACGGCGCGCGCACCGTTATCCGACTTGGATTTCTCCATATTCCCCCCATTCAAATGCGGTATATGTCTCTTTCCCCGCCGGCTTATTTATCAGGAGAAAGAATTATCCGTTTTAATTTGCGCCCAACTTTCAATATACATTCATCGGCAGGCATCACTGCCTTTATATCGGATACTAATTCTCCGTCGATTTTAACCGCGCCACCTTTTATTTTACGGCGAGCGTCACTGTTTGATGAAGCGAGTCCGGCTAAAACCATAAGTTCCACAACTGTGAGCAGATCATCATGACGCTCAGCTTCGATGCTGAACGATTCAACATCTTCGGGCACGTCGCGCTTTTTGAATTGAGTCTCGAAATGTTCGGATGCGCTCCGCGCGTCCTGATCCCCGTGGTAACGACGCACGACCTCGGAAGCGAGTTCTTCCTTGGCGGCCATCGGGTGTTTTGAGCCGGATTCGACTTGCGAGCGCCGCCGGTCTACTTGGACAGGCGTAAGT
>CAZDAF010000150.1:0-5690 GCA_964503115.1 uncultured bacterium | reverse complement strand
TGTAATATTCCCACATAAGCTCGTCGGATATGCTCATAACCTTGCCGTACATGTCGTTCGGGTGTTCGTCGATGCCGATATAATTTCCGTACGATTTGCTCATTTTCTGGACGCCGTCGGTGCCGACGAGCAGCGGACACGTGATGACGACTTGGGGCTTTTGCCCGTAATGTCTTTGAATATCGCGCCCCACGAGCAGGTTGAACATCTGATCCGTGCCGCCAATTTCGACGTCCGCTTCAAGCGCCACCGAGTCGTAGCCCTGCACCAGCGGGTAGAGGAATTCGTGGATGCTGATGGGCTTGCCGGAAGTGTAACGGTTATGGAAGTCGTCTCGCTCGATCATGCGCGCAACGCTGTAAGTGGCTGCCAGTTTTATGAAATCCGGCACGCTCATCGAGTCCATCCATTCGGAATTGAAGCGTATTTCAGTGCGGTCCGGGTCGAGTATTTTGAATATTTGTTCTTTGTATGTTTCCGCGTTTTTGAGTATTTCCTCACGGGAAAGAGGAGGTCGTGTTTCTATTCGGCCCGAAGGGTCGCCTATCATGCCGGTAAAGTCGCCGATGAGGAATATCACCTGGTGGCCGAGTTCCTGGAACCTGCGCAGCATGTGCATGCTGACGGTATGGCCCAGATGCAAATCGGGCGCGGTGGGATCATAGCCGCATTTGACCCGCAACGGCCTGTCCTCACCGAGCCGCTCCAGCAACTCATCCTCCTGTATGATCTCGACGGCGGATCTTTTTACTATCTCGAATTGTTCTTCAGCGCTTTTCATTTTTCTTCTTTCATGGTTGATTTATTTTAGCGAACCTTCCGGTGAACGCAACGACGCGCGCCTCCTGCATATTTTGCAGTAAGCAACGCCCGTACGGGTAATGCTTACCGCCTGCCCTGCGGACACAGACGTGTGCGTATGCATCCGTATGGAGAAGGCGGCGTTACCATTGCAATCGCACCTGAAAACTATAAAAACCCCTATTGCTTGTCGCAGGCCCCCTCATACGCCCGAGGTTTGAATTTTCAATAAAGTTTGGTATCTTAATATAGTTAAAGGGGTTTTTTCCGAAAGGTTAATTTACTATGCCGGTTTCGAGTGTAGAAAAAGCGATTAAGGATATTCAACAGGGCAAGATAGTTATCCTTGTGGATGACGAGGATCGTGAAAACGAAGGCGACCTTTGCTGCGCCGCCGAAAAGGTTACTCCCGAGATAGTCAATTTTATGGCCAAATACGGACGTGGCCTGATTTGCTTGTCGTTAATCCCGGATGATATCGAGCGGCTTCAATTGCATCCGATGACCCAGCACAATACCAGCCCTTTTCAGACGGCTTTTCACGTGTCCATCGAAGCGCGCCGAGGGGTTACCACCGGTATAAGCGCTCAAGACCGTGCCGTAACCGTACAAACGGCGGTTGACCCCTGTTCCGGCCCCGACGATCTGGTGCAGCCGGGGCATGTTTTCCCGTTGAGAGCCAAACAAGGCGGAGTGCTGATTCGTGCGGGGCAGACCGAAGGCAGCGTCGATCTTGCTCGCCTGGCGGATTTAAGGCCGGCGGGAGTCATTTGCGAAATAATGAAAGACGACGGCACCATGGCCCGAATGCCGGACCTCAAAAAGTTCTCCAAGCAACACGATATAAAAATCGTCACCATTGCCGACCTTATTGCATATCGCCTGAGACATGATTCTCTCGTAACCAGGGAGGCCACCACATGGATACCCACTCCGGATACGGGAGAATGGACGGCTATAGGCTATTCGAATAAGGTAAACGACCAGGAGCATCTGGCGCTGCTCAAGGGAGAGTGGGAGGAGAACGAGCCGGTGCTCGCTCGAGTGCATTCCGAATGTCTTACGGGGGATGTTTTTCATTCGCTGAGATGCGATTGTGGAGACCAGTTAAACAGCGCGATGAAAATGATCGCCGAGAAAGGCAAAGGCGCCATCGTATACATGCACCAGGAGGGCCGCGGCATCGGCCTTATCAACAAACTCAAGGCGTATGTGCTCCAGGATGATGGTTGCGACACCGTCGAGGCCAATATCGAATTGGGATTCAGACCCGATCTGCGCGATTACGGTCTTGGCGCGCAAATATTGAAAGACCTCGGAATCAAAAAGCTGAAGTTGTTGACGAACAACCCCAAGAAGATAATCGGTCTCGAGGGATATGGGATCGAGGTGGTGGAAAGGGTGCCCATCGAAATTCCGCCCAACGAGATAAACGCAAAGTATCTGGAGTGCAAGCGGGAAAAGATGGGCCACATGTTGAGTTTTTATGGGAAATGAATTGCCGATTATGCTTTATCGTTGCGTATGATTGATGAAGGGAGTTAATGTGCATGCCTGAGTTTCTTGAAGGTATATTTGACGCCAAAGGTTTGAAGTTTGCACTGGTGGTCAGCCGGTTTAACGAATTTGTGAGCCGCCGGCTTATGGACGGAGCGATTGACGCCATAAAACGTCACGGTGGCCGTGAAGAGGATGTCACCGTAATCCGCGTGCCGGGAAGCTTCGAGATACCGGCGGTAGCTAAGAAATCCGCCACAAGTGACCGGTACGACGCGGTGGTGTGTCTCGGAGCGGTTATACGCGGTGGGACCCCGCATTTCGACTATGTCGCTGCGGAAGTATCAAAAGGAGTAGCCGCGGTATCGATGGAAGCCGACATCCCCGTGACTTTCGGCGTGATAACGGCTGACACCCTCGAGCAGGCGATAGATCGCGCGGGCGCGAAATCCGGTAACAAGGGATTCGAGGCCGCCATAGCGGCTATCGAAATGGTCAACCTCTACAGGTCCATACCCCGGTAGTGAGCGTGGCTCTTCCGGGTATTCGGCGGAAAGCCAGGGAACTGGCGCTTAAAGCTTTATACATGGTTGACATTCAAGGCGACCAGGATACCAAAACCATGCGGCGTTTCTGGGAGGATCAACCCGCAAAGTCGCGGGTGCGTCTCCGGGCGAAGGAATTATTCGAAGGGATTTTGGAGCATCTCGAGGATATCGACCGTCGAATAACCGCTGCCAGTGATCATTGGCGACTCGAAAGAATGAGCCGCGTGGATCGCAACGTGCTTCGACTGGCGACATACGAGATACTTCATTTGCCTGATGTTCCACCGCAAGTCAGTATAGACGAGGCGGTGGATATAGCTCGCCGATTCGGAGACAACCGTAGTCCCGATTTTGTAAACGGGGTACTCGACCGAATATGGAAGGAGGAGGGGTTGGGTGCGCCTTGAGGTTGTCCGAGCCTCGATGGATGATTTTTTCCCCGGTGTCTTTGTGATCGGCGTCGGTACCAAATTGAGGCCGCCGCAAGGGGAATCCGGGTTGCTGGACTGGCGCCTGGGGGGAGCTTTAAGCACTATGGTTCGTAAGCGGCTGTTCGAAGGGAATGAAGGGGAGAAAATGCTGTACTGGAACCGTCGGCGCAGGTCGAAGATTTACTTTTTCGGAACGGGAGCGGCGTCAAGGCCGGCGGGTAATACCGTAGCGAGTTGCGCGGAAAATATGGTCAAGGTACTGTTGAATGCCGGTGAATGCGAAGTGGTGCTGCTGCCTCAGCATCTTTTAGGCTCCGAAGAGGACGTCGAAAGGGCCGTGGCCTTCTTATCCGGTCTGCTTGGAGCCGGAAAAGGTAAGCCCGATCTTTTCGATGAATTTCGGTTATTTATCGCCGGTGATACCGGAGCGCAAAGCCATTACGAGGCTTTGAGAAAGGCCATGTTAAGAAAGGGGAAGAATGCCGAACCTGTTGAATTGGTTTACAGCGAAGGCGCGCAAGCTTTACAGCCTTCGCGATTTGTGGTAAATCATTGAACAGAGTATCAAATTGTAGAGGGAGCAGTTTCCCGTGAGCCTGGTTGGAAACCTTGAAGATCTGGGGCTGGGAGATATTTTGCAAATTGTCTCCTTGAGCCGCAAATCGGGCGTCCTCAATCTCACCTGGGAGGAGCGGAAGGGAAAGATTATCTTTCGCGACGGCCAGGTGGTAGCGGCGGATAGTAACGAGCGCCCGGAGCGCATCGAAACGTTACTGACCAAGAAAGATGTGTCTTCGCCCGATGCTCTCCGGCAGGCCGTGGCGCTAAGAAAGGGAATGGGGCCCGAAAAAGCGTTGCGCGGTATTCTTGTCGAAAGGCTCGGTGCGGATCCCGCCAAGATAGAAGAGGCTCTGAGAGAACATGCGGAAAGGGTAGTTTTCGGCTTTTTCATGTGGCCGGAGGGAAATTTCAGCTTCGAGCTGAAGGATGGGGACTTCGAGCGCGAGGAGATTGGTGAGACCGGCGCGGAACTTCTGCTCGAATCGGGTCTGAACCCCCAGTTCCTGGCCATGGAAGGAACGCGCCTTCAGGACGAGGCGAAGCGCGACGGAAAGCTCGAGCCCATACCAATGCCCCCGGCGCCGGCCGTTGCGGAACAAGCGCCAAAAGAAGAGACTCAACCGGCAGAAACAAGAGCCGGGCTGGAAGCCGAGATATCCCGCGAAAGCGCACTGCCGCAGGTTTTGATTATCGACGATGACCCCGAAATCGTGAACCTGATCGCAAGTCAACTGCGAGGTATGGGACTTTCGGGAGAAGGGATATTCAAAGTTTCCGAGGGAGTGGAGCGCGTAAATCAACTGGTGGCGCAAGGCTTTTATCCCGTGGTGGTGATCGATCTTTTCATGCCCCGAACCGATGGGGAAGGAATACTCGGTGGCCTGGAATTGGTTAAAATCATAAAGGCTAGAACTCCGCATGTGCCCATACTTCTTGTTTCCGATTATCCGAACGACGCTGCCGAAAAGGAAGCCCGCACGGCAGGACTGGATGAATATATAGACAAACCGAAGCGAAGCCAGATATGGGGGCCGGAACCTACTCCCGAACTGACTCGTTTCCGAGAGCAATTCACACGGATTATTACCGAGTTGATTGAAAAGGCGGTCCCTCCGTCCGAGGAACTCCCGGCTCCCGCTCTATCTGTTGTGCCCGGTCCGCCGGTTGCCACCACCGAGGATATGCTTTGGGATCCCGGGAAAGAAATTCGGCAGGAATTGGGTGAAGAACCGACTTCGAGTGTACAGGAGGAACAACCTCTGGTCAGCAGGGGACTCCATCTCCTCAAAAACATGATAACCGAACTCAATGACCCGGAATTCGCCGGTCAAATAACGCTTATGGTGCTTCGCTTTTCGGCCGAGCTTATGAGTCGAGCGATAATATTTCTGGTAATGAAAAACAGAGTGGTAGGCTTGGGCCAATTCGGAGTCGATCTCAACGGCGTCGACCCGCTACGGCAGGTTCGGGGGATGCGCATTCCGCTTGACGAGCCGAGCATTTTCCGGGAGGTAGCTTACCGCAGAACAATTTATAAAAAACCGTTGGCGAAAAACAAGTGGAACAACTACCTCATCGAGTATTTGGGCGGGAAAAGACCGGTCGAAAGCTTTGCGGCGCCCATTGTCGCCGGCGGCAAGGTCGCTGCGATACTTTATGGAGATAACATTCCTTTGGTTGAGCCCATTGGAGACACCGACAGCTTGGAGATATTTATAGCGCAGGCCGGGCTTGCAATGGAAAGGGCACTGCTCGAAAGAAGACTAATCGAACTTGCCGGCAGAGATCGCTCGCGGTCTGCTCAACCATACGGATCATAAAGGCAGGAGGAGATTTGACGGTTAATATTCTT
>CAZDAF010000149.1:0-8646 GCA_964503115.1 uncultured bacterium | reverse complement strand
TGGTTACACTATTATTGCAGAAGTGCGGTAATTCCAATCGCAAAATCCGGGTTAAAAGTTTATTATTATGCAATACAGCTACCGGTTTCAGGCGAAAATACTGCATAACTATCTGAATTTCAACGATTTTGGGTGAGTTTACAATCGAAACCGCACGGGTGGGCGTCCGGATCTGTGAGGCTGAAATTCAGTAACGGATTAACAGCTCGATTGCAAGCGATATCACGGCAGTGCGGCTTAGGTTTCTTTGCCGAAAAGGTGTAATTAAGTTACACTGAACCGGCAGGAGCAATTCAATGAAATTCGATAAAATCGGTCAGGTGGGAGTTGTTGTCGAGGATGTGGAGCGTGCCGGGGAGTTTCTTCATGAGAAGTTCGGGATCGGGCCTTTCGCGTTTTTAGATTTTACAAACGGCAAGGCCGTATATAAGGGACGTGAAGTAGACTACAAACTCAAAATGGGTCTATACAATTTTAACGGTCTTGTGATCGAGTTGATGCAGCCTTATGAAGGTCGGACCATCAATAACGATCCGGATTACTTGCCGCCCGGTGGTCAGGGATTGCATCACCTCGGCTTTTTTGTCGAGGATGCGGAGAAGCTGGCGGCCGAGTGGGAGGCGAACGGAGCGAAAGTTCTTCAGCGAAGCCGGCCCGCTCCGGGATCGCTGACTGTTTATCTCGACACTCCCGAGTATGCCGGTATCCTTATCGAGCTTATACAGACGGGGAGCGGCGAAAAGTGAGTTCATCGGAAGTCGTGTTTGTCACCGGCGCCCTGCGAGGTATAGGCCGGGCGGTGGCGCTTGAATTCGCACGGCGGGGTCACAAGGTATACGGCGGGGGAAGGTCAAGGCCCGAAGATTTCGATGAGTTGCCGTTTACCGGCCTCGCTCTCGACGTTACCGACGAAGAATCAGTCGGTGCCGCCGTAAAACGGATAATGGATGAATGCGACCGCATCGACGTTCTGGTGAACAACGCGGGGCTCAGCCACTGCGGCCCGCTCGAGGAAACACCGTTTGATTACGTTCGAGAAGTGTTCGAGACCAACTACTTCGGCCTGCTGCGCTGCGTTAACGCCGTTCTGCCGGCCATGCGTAATCAGGGATCAGGCACGATCGCCAATATCGGTTCCGCCGCCGGTAAGATCGGAATACCGTTTCAGGGTCATTATTCAGCGTCCAAATTCGCACTCGAAGGCCTGAGCGAATCGCTCCGGTACGAGCTTTTAGAGTTCGGCATTCGGGTGTTGCTCATCGAACCCGGAGACGTCGCAACCGACATATGGGAACGGACAAAAACTCCCGTAGCTGAAAGTTCGCCGTATTCCAGATCCATGGGCCGATTCCTCACGGTCAAAGAAAAAGAAATGAGCGGACAGGCAACGCCACCGGAAGAAGTTGCCAAAGACATTGCGAACATCATCCTCTCGAAAACGACAGTTTTCCGGCGTCCGGTCGCGAAAATGGCCGGGATGCTCCTGTTTCTCAGGAAAATTCTGCCCGACAGCGTATTCCTTTGGGCCGTTGCAAGAAACTACGGCATCAAACAGTTGAGCTTCTTGCAAAAAGAATGATTTGCTTAACACCGGTATATCTAAAGTTGCGACAGACAAGGGATTTAAATCCCTTGTCTCAGGTGAAGCATGCTCGGTTGCCTTGTTTTTGCAAGAAGCTCCAGTTGTAAGTCTTTAAACAAAGTGGGAATTTTAATAAACCCCACACGGCGAATCCCACGGCCGGTGAGGAGGGTAGAGCGTAGGGACGCCTTCATCTATATAGGAGCGGAGGAAGCAACCGTACTGGTATTTGGTTTCGTGTCGCTGGAAGTTTATGTGGTGGCCGTCGAGCGCGCCTATTTGTTCATAATGCATTGCGACGCCGGTGATAATGACACCGTCTTTCGTTTTTATGTTGCCGGAAACGGGATATTTGAGCGGCTTTTTGCCCGCCAGCGCCAGGATTTCAGGTGTCGAGCCGTCATTCACTTCTCCCACGAAATCCAGACCCGATCCTATCAATATCGCGTTTTGTGCTTCCGGTGAGAAGTAATGATCAAACTGTCCGAGGGTAAGCCAGACGTGTTTCGGCTTTCGGCCGGGAAAGGGGTCTTCGATAATATGTCGCATGAATGAACCCGGGTCCGCAGGGGCGAGCACGGTCTGGCTGAGCGCCATAATCGGGTGAAACATGTCCACACCGAAACTTTCGGCCATCCCTACTCCTTTTTTTCGCAGCCTGTCATGATTATAAGGGTTCATACGCGCCACAAAATTACCCATATGCGCGCCGGAACCGGAGGGAAAAATCACTTTAAATTCCGTTTCGACCGCCCCAAGCGGCCCGAGTATTATACTGCCGAGAGACTGTCCCATCCCGAATATAAGGTTTGGGTCGAAATATATTTTCCCATTATATCCTGCAGATGAATCTGTTCGAGGACATAGGTCGGAATTCAGCTTCAAGTCGGTCATGCTTCTCAGCAGCATTGACTGTTCGGTGGCGCCTTGAATGATATTGTCCCTGATCGCCTCGATATTAAAAAAATTGTAATATTTGATCATATCATCGTTGTTATTGCGCTCCATCCATCCCGGCAATGCCGCACCCACTGTGGCTATACCCCTGTGTGCCAGTATCATGGACGGCCCGGTGCCCGGGGGAGCGACTTCATTTTTCGCGTCATGCATTACGGGACCGCGATCAACGTGTTGGGTCGATATGCCCCACGTACCGTGTATATAAATCATCAGCGGCCAACCAGAAGAAGGCATCTTCCCCTTCGGAACGCTCAGGCACACCGGCACGCGTTCCCGTCGTTGAACGATGGGTTTTCCTTCGCCATCAAATACTATTATTCCTTCTTTGTCTTTCTTATAAGGGAACTCACCGGGCTGGTATTGCGGCAGCATTACCGCACCTTCGAGAACATAAAAGTCATCGTATTCGCGTGTCATCTTAAGTGGCTCGCTGAAAGAAATCGGTAGCATCGCGACCGCAGCTTCGTACATCTTACGCATCCGTTCAGTGGGATCTCCGGTCTTGAATACGGTGGCCGCAGCAATACGGTCTACGTTGACGTTTTTCGTCCTAAGAAACTTGAACATAGGCCCATAAAGCTCGGCGGCTTTTCGGCCCATTTTTCCCTCGGGAACCTCACCTCTTTTCAACGCCTTAAACGCCGGTGGACTATTCAGTAGTTTATGATCGGCGTCTCGCAGAGTATCCATAATTACGACGGCGTAAGTGGTATTTTCACGAAGAACAAAACCCGGCACCGGCAAAACGGATAACAGGTTCTTCGGCCCGAAGCCCAGACGAGGTTTGTTCTTTTGGAATTTTAATCGCAACGGAAACCGGCGGCCCCGTTCGGGAGAATCGGGATCGATATCCATCAAAAACACCGGTGAACCGGGTTGTATAGTTGTCAGTGTAACGGGTATATGGCGTTGGTGAAGCGGTTTATTGAAAGCGAAATAAATGGTGGAATTGGTACTGAACCCATAGCCGTGCTCAACAGCGTGCTTTATTCGCCGAACCGTTTTTTTCAAAACAGTGTCGGGGAATCCCCTCATGTTGATAGTTCCGTCCACCCTTACTCCAAGATCGCACGGGAATGGCAAATCCCACACTTCGGAATAGTTTTCGATGTTGAACACAAAGGATGTGTTCCCGACCGTTGAGGAATGTCCGGAGCCTGCCGCTAATGTCAGCGTCGCCGAAACTATCATGTAAATCAAAGATCGCCTTTTGCAAAATTTATAACGCAACTTTACCCTCCTGCCCCCCATTTCTTCTTTTCAGGAGAAATGGAAAATGTAGATGTTGAAAAAAATATTCAACTTCCTTACAAATAGGCTTAATATACAACTTTGCGAAGAAATCCGCATGGTGGCTGCCATCCGGGGTAACCTGGGTCCCGGCATTACCGCCGGGAAGCGCCAGCTTGAAAAACCTTCTCCTGAGCCTTACCTGAAATGTCCACCACGGGTGCAAAATGATCCGCCTCTCGATATGCCTTTTCGCTCGTCGGGTAACTGGAATTACGATACAATAATCGATATGGTCGTCAACATCGATATGATTACAATTCCAAAACCTTTGATACGGAAAGACCCGGTGATGCGGAAAGTCAGTAAAAAACCTAAGCGAGTTTGATCGTTGACAACATCGTTTTGAAAGGGCATTATAAACTTTCACCGAACGGTGGGGTGCGCGTTAGGCCTCATCCGGTCGGTGAATTTGTGTGATGGGTAAACAAGCCAGACCGCCGGCAATCCTCGTCATGGCCGACGGAAGCGTCTGGAAAGGCTTTTCTTTCGGCGCTCCCGGCGAAGTCATCGGGGAGGTCGTTTTTAATACCGCCATCACCGGCTACCAGGAAATACTCACCGATCCTTCGTACAGGGGCCAGATGGTCACCATGACATACCCGTTGATAGGCAACGTCGGTGTCAACGAGGAGGACGTCGAGAGCTCGAAACCCTGGGTCGAGGGGTTTATCGTCCGCGAGGTGTCTCCGGTGGCCTCCAATTGGCGTTCCCGCAAAAGCCTTCCCGACTACCTCGAAGAAAACGGCATCGTCGCCATCGAGGGCATAGATACTCGAGCGCTTACCAGGCGGCTGCGCATCGAAGGCGCCATGATGGGGATTTTATCCACTGAGTGCTTTGATGTGGATACTCTCCTCGAGCGGCTGCGCGCTCACCCCGGCATTGTCGGTATCGACCTGGTAAAAGAAGTCACTTGCTCCGAACCGTACGATTGGCACGAAGCCGATTGGCGACTCGACCAGGGGTATGGCCGCCCGCCTGAGCCGAAGTTTCGTGTGGCGGCTTACGATTTCGGCATCAAGCGCAACATATTGCGAATACTGGTTTCCGCAGGCTGTGAGGTGCGAGTCTTTCCGGCCAATGCTACTGCAAAAGATATATTGATCTACAATCCCGACGGTATATTCCTATCGAACGGCCCCGGCGATCCCGCCGCAGTGACGTATGCTATCGAAAATGTGCGTAAGCTGTCGGGCTCGAGGCCGATGTTCGGGATATGTCTCGGCCATCAAATCCTCGGTCTGGCCCTTGGTGGGAATACATTCAAGTTAAAGTTCGGTCACCACGGCGCCAACCATCCGGTCAAAGACCTCGAGACCGGCAAAATAGACATCACCAGCCAGAACCATTGTTTCGCCGTGGATCCGGAAAGCCTCGAAGGTGTGATCAAGCCGACGCATAAGAACCTCAACGACGGCACCGGTGAAGGTCTGGCGCATGTCGAGCTGCCGGTTTTCAGCGTACAATATCACCCGGAAGCCTCCCCGGGGCCGCATGACGCCGGGCATTTGTTCGAGCGCTTCATGAAGCTCATGGAATCGAGGTGCTGATGCCGCGTCGGACCGACATATCCAGAGTGCTCATTATCGGCAGTGGGCCGATTATCATCGGGCAGGCGTGCGAGTTTGATTATTCCGGCACCCAGGCGGTTAAAGCGCTGAGAGAAGAGGGATTCGAGGTTATTCTTATCAATTCAAATCCCGCCACAATAATGACCGACCCTGAATTAGCGCATCGAACGTATATCGAGCCGATTACCCCGGAGGTGGTCGAGAAGGTCATAGAGGTCGAGCGCCCGGACGCCATTCTGCCGACAATGGGCGGTCAGACGGCTCTCAATATCGCAATCGAGCTGGATCGTATGGGAGTGCTCGAGCGCTATGGCGTCGAACTTATCGGCGCCAAGCCGGATGCTATTCATCGCGCAGAGAACAGGGATATGTTCAAACGAATCATGCAAGAGATCGGTCTGAGAGTTCCGGCTAGCGGCGTAGCGACCACCGAAGAAGAAGCCGATAGGATCGTTTCTGAAATCGGATTTCCGGTAATCATCAGACCTTCTTACACACTGGGCGGCACAGGCGGTAACATCGCTTACAACATGGAAGAGTTCGATAAATATATGCGATGGGGAATGTCCCTCAGTTGGGATGGGAGCATCCTTATCGAGGAAAGCGTATTGGGCTGGAAGGAGTTCGAGCTCGAGGTCATGCGCGATCCGGCCGATAACGTCGTCATAATATGCAGCATCGAGAACTTCGACCCGATGGGCATTCACACCGGCGACTCGATCACGGTAGCGCCCGCGCAGACTTTGACCGACAAGGAATACCAGATCATGCGGGACGCATCGATCAAGATCATCCGCGCCATAGGTGTCGAAACCGGAGGCTCGAACATACAGTTCGCCGTACACCCCGATACCGGTGAGATGGTGGTTATCGAGATGAACCCGCGCGTCAGCCGATCTTCCGCGCTCGCCAGCAAGGCCACCGGATTCCCGATTGCCAAGATGGCCGCCAAGCTAGCCGTCGGTTATACGCTCGACGAAATACCGAACGACATCACCGAGAAAACACCCGCTTGCTTCGAGCCGAGCATAGATTACTGTGTGGTGAAATTCCCCCGTTTCGCATTCGATAAGTTCGCGGGCGCCGACGACCGATTGACCACACAAATGAAGAGCGTCGGGGAAGCAATGTCCATCGGGCGCACTTTCCGCGAAGCGCTCATGAAATCTATCCGTTCACTCGAGATCGACCGCTATGACCTTGGGCTGAACGCGGATTCCACGCCAACGATAGTAGAAATCGACGAGAAACTGAGGCGACCGTCGTGGGACAGGTTGTTTTTCATTGCCGAGGCTTTCCGATTAGGGTGGGATGTCGAAAAAGTGCATCGATTGACGAACCGTATAGACGCGTGGTTCCTTGAGGAGATCAATGACCTGGTCGAGCTCGAAGAGGATATCAAACATTCGGGCAAGAGTACTTTCGATGATCTCAAGACTATAAAGGCCCGGGGCCTGAGCGACCATTTTCTTTCAAGTACGGTTGATATGCCCGAGAGCGAATGGCGAAACGTACGCTTGAAGAAAGGCGTGCAAAGCAATTACAAAACCGTGGACACCTGCGCCGCCGAGTTCGAGTCTTACACGCCGTACCTTTACTCGACTTACGAAAGCGAGTGCGAGGCGGGCCGAACCGACCGCCGAAAAATAGTCATTCTGGGCGGCGGGCCCAATCGCATCGGCCAGGGCATCGAGTTCGATTACTGTTGTGTTCACGCATCGTTCGCGCTCAAGGAAGACGGCTTCGAGACCATCATGATCAACTGCAACCCCGAAACCGTAAGCACCGACTATGACACCAGCGACAAGCTTTACTTCGAGCCGCTGACTTTCGAGGACGTGATGAATATAATAGACGTCGAGCGGCCCGAAGGCGTTATCGTTCAGTTCGGGGGCCAGACTCCGCTGAAGTTGGCCAGGCCGCTCGAGGAAGCCGGCGTGAAAATACTCGGCACCAGCCCCGACAGCATAGACCGTGCGGAAGACCGCGAGCGGTTCCGGGAGCTTTTGCAGAAGCTCGGACTCAAGCAGGCCCCGAACGGCATAGCCACTAATCTCGAAGAAGCGCGCAAAATCGCCGGGCGCACCGGGTACCCGCTTGTCATAAGGCCCAGCTTCGTACTGGGCGGTCAAAGAATGAAGATCGTCTACGATGAAGAGGATTTGAACGAATACATGCGAGACGCCGTCCAGGTGAGCCACCAACGGCCGGTGCTTGTGGACAAGTTCCTCCAGGACGCGCAGGAGATAGACGTTGACGCCGTCGCAGACGGAAAAATTTGCGTCATCGGCGGCATCATGGAGCATATCGAGGAAGCGGGAGTGCATTCGGGCGACAGCGCTTGCGCGATACCTCCCTTCAGTCTGCCCTCCGACGTGGTATCGGAAATCGCTCGCCAGACAAAAGCGTTGGCGATGGAGCTGGATGTCCGCGGCCTCATCAATATCCAATTCGCCGTGCAGCGTGGGGATGTTTACGTCCTCGAGGTTAATCCGCGCGCCAGCCGCACGGTGCCTTTCGTGTCCAAGTCCATCGGCAAGCCGCTGGCAAAAATCGCCGCTCGCGTCATGGCGGGCAAAACCCTCGAGGAGCTGGATTTCACTCACGAGGTGGAGATCGAGCATATTTCGGTCAAAGAAGCCGTTTTCCCGTTTGCGAAGTTCCCCGGAGTGGATACCATGCTCGGGCCGGAGATGAAGAGTACCGGTGAAGTCATGGGCATCAGCTCCGATTTCGGGCAAAGTTACGCAAAGAGCCAAATAGCCGCCGGCAATGCACTGCCTCTCGAAGGTACCGTGTTTGTCAGCGTGAAGGATGACGATAAGCATGTGGTGGTCGATATCGGCAAAGACCTTCATCGGCTGGGCTTTAAGCTGGTTGCCACCGTCGGCACAGCCGCCGCCCTCAGCGCCGCAGGTATACCCGTCGAAAAGGTTAATAAAGTCATTGAAGGCCGTCCTCATATTGTGGATAAGATGATCAACGGTGAGATAGACCTCGTGATAAATACCACCGTTGGCAGGCAATCGATAAAGGACAGCTACTCGATACGCCGCACCGCGCTCGAGCGGGCTATACCTTATTTCACAACCGTTCAGGGAGCGCTTGCGGCAGTCAAGGCCGTCGTGGCGCTGCAAGTCGATAAAATACCGCCGGTAAGATCGCTGCAAGACTATTACGTGGATATGCGCAGTTGATTGGACTGGAGTATTGATGGACACGGACACATCCGGACGCTTT
>CAZDAF010000148.1:0-8729 GCA_964503115.1 uncultured bacterium | reverse complement strand
AGTATTACACCCAGTTGGTGCTTTTTCACTTACATTAACCGGGAATCAGGGTTTGAAATCGACTATTCTGCCTTTCTACGAAACCATCGATACTATTACTGCAAAATTCCGAACCCATAAAAGAAAAGTAAATCAAAGAGCCTCTTGCAAAATCAGTAAAATTCGTTTTTTTTCAACCTAAATTAAGCGATTTCCCTGCTTTTGGCACCGCCCTCACCATTCGAGCCATACGGCCTGTAAGGACGCCCCGTCCGGGGATCCTCAGGAACTCGGGCCTGGACTTGTTATTTCACCAACAGGGTGATTCAAAGACCCGTGTTCCTGAGGCGCGCACAACTTGATGTTGTGCGCGTCTCGAATGACACAGATTTTTCCATTGCGAAAGAATCGCTCAATTTAGGTTATAAATGCTATGAAGTTATTCGCCTTTGGTTTTTTCGAGGAGTTTGCGGGCGTTTTCGATGGCGGTGTTTACTTCTTCTTCCGACATTCCCGCTCCGAGGCCGACGGTTTTTTGGGATTCGGGGTTGAAAAAATCCAACGGAGAATGGGCGTCGCTGTTGATGACCAGGGAGGCGCCAACCTTCTTTGCCATAGCCACCACGTGCCCGTTAGCGATGCAGTGTCCTTTTCTGCCGGATACTTCGAGCAGCACGCCCTTCTCGGCTGCCAGCGCGGCGTCTTCTTCGGAAATAAGGCCGGGATGCGCCAGAATATCGCAGCCCGCTTCGATGGAGGCGCGGTTAGTGCCTTCCGCCACCGGCTCGGCGACGGTTTCACCGTGAACTACCACTATCGCCGCTCCCACGCGCCGCGCCTTTTTTACGAGCGATTCCATCATTTCCGGTGGGTTGTGGGTCAGTTCAATCCCGGCCACCGCCTTGACGCCGAAATGCTCTCCGACCTCGCGGCATGCGCGGGCAACCCTCGGCACTATCAACTCGAGGTTCGACGGATCGGCATGATCCGTGATGGCCAGGCCTTTACACCCCACAACTGCCAGGCGACGGATGATCTCGGCAGGTATGAGTTCCCCATCCGAAAACACCGAATGAATGTGCAAATCTATCATTTTCTATTCCACCCCGGTTATAATCGACGGCGCTACATTTTGTATTTTGTAAAGTCATCCGGGTTGAGGTTTTCGAGCAATTCGGCCCATTTTTCCTTGTTTTCCTCGTTGAAAGCGGGCATTCCTTTCGAGTCGACCTTCTGAGACTTTTCTATGACTTGCTTGTGCACGAAAATGGGCGATTCGGTGCGCAACGCCAGAGCTATCGCGTCGCTGGGTCTCGAGTCCACCTCGATTTTTTTATCTCCGACCAGCAGGTGAATGATGGCGAAGAACGTGTTGTTCTTCAAATCGACGACCTCAATACGCTCGACTTCGGCGCCGAGCAGGCCGATGATGTTTTTAAGGAGGTCATGGGTCAACGGTCTCGATACGGTCACTTTCTCCAACTGCACGGCGATTGCGCTGGCCTCCACCAGACCGATCCAGATGGGTATGGTGTGCTTTTCCTCGTCATCCTTGAGGATGATAATGGGCACATTGGTGAAAGGGTCGAGCATAATCGCACCGACCTTTACCTTTACGAAGTCACTTTTCTTTTCTTCGGTCATGAGACTCCTCCCCCTCCAGCGAATGCCGGAGTGCTCGAGTAATACTCACGGTAACCACTTCTCCCGGTGATAACACTCCCGGAATGTGTACCGGGAGGTTGCATCTCGTCCGCCCCGTGGTGCGTTGCGGATCGGTCTTGCTCGGGCCCTCCAGCAGCACTTCTCTTGATATTCCCTCATAGCTTTTCATAATCTCCGATGTTATCTCGTCCTGCAACCGTTGAAGAACATGAAGCCTTCGCGCTCGTTCCTCCTGAGGCACATCCGGCTTCATTCTCTCCGCGGCGGTATGCGGACGAGGAGAATAACAAAACGAGTAAATGTTATGATAGCGCACTTGGCGCACCAAGTCTAGGGTTTGTTGGAAATCGTCCTCGGTCTCGCCCGGAAACCCAACGATAAAATCCGCCGATAGAGCGACATCGGGCACGGCTTCGCGGATGCGATCTATAAGACCCAGGTATTTCGTGCGGGTGTATCCGCGTTTCATTCGTTCGAGCACCTTATCGGAACCGGCCTGGACGGGCAGGTGAAGGTATTCACAAACCTTGGGATTGGCGGCTGTTTCTTCTATAAGTTTGTCCGAAAAGTCCTTTGGATGGCTGGTGACGAACCTCACCCTTTTTATTCCATCCACTCGACTTACCATCCTCAGCAATTCCGGGAAATCGCAGCCCGCGCCGTGGAAGTCTTGCCCGTAAATATTGACGTTTTGGCCGATAAGCGTCACTTCCGGCACTCCGGCGCCTGCAAGCTCCCGCACCTCGTCGATAATTTCTTGCGTCGGTCTGCTCACGGCGGGCCCGCGCAACCTCGGCACTACACAATACGAACATGCGTTCGAGCATCCGGTCATGGCCACCACAAAAGCCGACGGTGAATCCGGCCGGGGTCGCTCGGCGCCGAAGAGTGAACCTCGAGTTATATTTTTCATTCCGATATCGCAAATCCGCCGCCCATCTTCAAGCGCCGCCTCGATATAATCCGGCAACCTCGATAAAACCCTGGTGCCCAGCACAATATCCAGGTGAGGCGCCCGGCGCAGAAACTCCTCACCCTCCTGCTGAGCCACGCAACCCGCCACCACAAGCACTAAATTCTCTCGACGCCGCTTGATTTTCCTGTATCTACCGAGTTCACTGTATACCTTGTGTTCGGGTTTTGCGCGCACACTGCACGTATTTACGATCATCACATCGGCCACTTCGCCGGTTTCGGAAGCGACATACCCCATCCCTTCGAGCAATGCGGCCATCCGCTCGCTGTCACGCTCGTTCATCTGGCAGCCGAAAGTGCGTATGTAGTAGGTCTTCATCGCCATATCGAGGATAGCAACATCGGAACATCAGGTAAAACGAAGGGCGCCTTATGGGCGCCCTTCATAAGAAAAATCGTTAATGGTCAAAGAAGGCATCAAGCCCGGTACAGAGAATCTATTTCGCCGGCGAATTTTTCGCTTATAATACGTCGCTTCATTTTCAGCGTAGGAGTCAGTTCTCCCGTTTCTTCCGAAAATGCCACCGGGAGCAGGAAATATTGTTTGATCTGCTCATATCTGGCGAGTCCCTGATTAACTGTTTGCACCTTTTCGTCATAGAACTTAATGACCTCGGGATTGCCTATTAATTCTTCGTCACTGGAAAACGCGATACCTTTTTCCTTGGCCCAACTTTTAAGCAAGTCAAACTGTGGCACGATGAGCGCTGCGATATACTTTTTCTTGTCGCCCACCACGCAAGCCTGATCGATGTACGTATCGAGGGTAAGCGCCAGCTCGATCGGGCGGGGAGCTATATTTTTCCCACCCGCCGTGACTATCAGTTCCTTCTTCCTGTCCGTAATGACGAGAAAACCGTCTTCGTCGAAATGGCCTATATCGCCGGTTTTGAAAAAACCGTCTTCGGTAAATGCTTCCGCCGTCAGGTCCGGTCGGTTGAAATATCCCTTGTCCCGATGGAAAACCTGCGGGCCCCTGGCAAGTACTTCCCCGTCCTCAGCGATTTTTATCTCGGTGTTTTTGCACGGACGGCCGACGGTTCCGGGCTTCATCACCAATTTGTGAACAACCAGTTTGGAAGCGAACATCAATTTAAAAATTCCCGTTGTATCCGAGAAGGGATTTTTGCCCTTACCCTGGATCAGTGCCATCGTATCCACAAGCCAATCCACGGCTTTGCGGTAAATCCATTTATCGGGTAACGGTTCGAGAAACTCGAGCGCATTCCAAGTCACGGCGGAAGTTGTTTCCGTCAGTCCGTATCCCTCCGCAAGCTGTATGTTCAGGCTTCGGAAAAACCTGTTGGTTTCCTTAGAAAGCGCTCCGCCGCCACTACCTCCCATAACAAGCCGATCCAAACCCGCCAGTTTCCTGATTTTGCTGTAAACCAGAACATTCGCCAGGGCGAACTTCATCGAGAGTGAAAAGGGCAATCTTTCACCATCGCTCAATTTGTCCGCCGCCCCGTTCCCGACATTGAGAGCCCAGTTAAAAAATCGCTTCTGTACACCCTTCATCCTGTCCGCCGTCACAGTTACAGCTTCATAAACCTTCTCGTAAAGCCTTGGTATTGTGATAAGCATCTGGGGTCTTACTTCGAGTAGATTTTGCGGCACTTTCTGATAGCTTTCGGCGAAAGTCATCGTACCACCCATCGCCATCATTACATGGTAGTCGGCCGTCCGGCCATAAATATGACATAAAGGAAGATGACATAAGCTGTTGAGCCTGATACCTCGCTCGATCAACTTGTGCGCCATTGTCGGTGATAGCAATATATCGGTCTGGGCCTGGAAGTTTGAGTTCGTAAGCATCACACCCTTCGGCTCGCCGGTGGTGCCGGAGGTATAAATTATTGCGGCGACATCGTCACCGGTGAGTGTTTTCCGCCGCGTTTCGAACTCTTTGTGAGCTTCGGAAGACTTTATCCCCTTATCCTGCAACCCATCATAATCCAAAACGGACGGATGAGGCGGGTCTTCCACGGGGGCCATGCAGACGATGAATTCGAGAGAAGGTACTTCCGGCTTAACCCGCATAGTCTGCTCCAATAACTCCTCATCTCCCACCACAATACCCTTCGCCCCGCAATCGTTCAGTATGTACGCAAGCTGGCTATCGGTGCTTGTGGGATATATCGGCACACCTATCGCGCCGGCCCCCTGTATAGCAAGGTCGGATACTATCCAACGAGGTCGATTGTGCGCGAAAATGGCCACCCGGTCGGTCTTCTCGACGCCAAGCTCTATCAGTCCTGAACCCATGCGGCGAATTTCCCTCACCACTTCCCCCCATGTCATATCGATCCATTCGTCGGAAGGTAATCCACCGCGTAACTTGGCCCGTAAAAACATATCATGCTTATATTTCGCAGCTTGGGCGAAAAACAATCCGCTTGTGGTTATTTCGGTCTGGTAATTAAACGCCAACTGTTTCTCCTTTCCAACCCACCTTTATTTTATTGTCTTTAATCCACCGTAAAAGCATAATTGATTATCATAAAGACAGTGATAAATTTCAAGATACCTTAGCGAGTATTTACCAAAAGCGTGTACGAAAACACTGAAAAGGCACCTGTTGTCATTCTGAATCGTGCTGGCTGTGTGATGAAGAATCTCAACGATTTCGGATACTTGATATTCTTCGCCCCATGCGAGCCTTACTTTGCTCAATAGGCTTAGAATGACAGCCATGATACTCCTCATACACACACTCCAAGGGCAAATACGGGACAAAAACATCCCACTTACCAGATAAACGATTTCCAAGGAACTTGTTACCGATACGCAGTCTAGAATTTGATTTTCGCGATCCGGTCGGCGACTTCTTTGAGTCTTTCGACATCCACAGTTAAAGCCACGCGGAAATACCCTTCGCCTTCCGGCCCGAACCCGACTCCGGGGGTGGTAACCACGCCGGCTTCTTCGAGCAATCGCGAACAAAACTCGGCGCTGGGCATACCGCCGGGCGTAGGCGCAAAAACGTAAAAAGTAGCCTGCGGCGGTTCTGCATCGATACCGGCCCCGCGCAACCCGTCCACGAGCACATCCCGTCGCTCACGGTACATCGCGCGCATATCATCGGTGCAGAACTGATCGCCGGTAAGAGCCTCGATACCGGCGCGTTGTATCGCGTCGAACAGCCCCGAATCGATATTGGTCTTCACTTTGCCGAATGTTGCTATTATGTCGGCGTTTCCCACTGCAAAGCCTACCCGCCAACCGGTCATATTGTATGTTTTCGACAGAGAGTGAAATTCGATACCGACTTCCCCGGCGCCTGGCGCCTCGAGAAAACTCGGCGGTGGATCGCCGAAATACATCTCCGTATACGGCGCATCGTGGGCGACAATTATATCGAACGACCGCGCGAATTCGATGACTTTTTCGAAGAAGCCTCTGTCCGCAACCGCCCCGGTGGGATTGTTGGGGTAATTCAGGAACATTATTTTGGCCTTGCGAGCCACTTCGGCAGGTATCGCTTCGAGGACGGGCAAGAAGCCGTTTTTTCGCTCGAGCGGCATCACCACCGGCTCACCGGCGGCGAATTTCGTGCCTATGGCATAAACCGGATAAGCCGGGCTTGGCACCAGCGCCGTATCGCCCTGCTCGATAAAAGCCAACGGAAAGTGCGCTATGCCTTCCTTAGCGCCTATCAGTGTAATGACTTCCCTCGCGGGATCGAGCTCGACCCCGAAACGCTTGCCGTACCACTGCGCAGCGGCCTTGCGGAATTCCAACAGCCCGACATACGACGGATACCGATGATTTCCCGAATCGGCGACTTCCTGCTGCATCACCCGGACTATATGCTCCGGGGTGGGCAAGTCAGGGTCGCCGACGCCAAGGTCTATGATATCCACCCCGCGAGCCGCGACTTCGTCCCTCTTCCGATCAAGCTCGGCAAAAAGATATGGGGGAAGCGTTCTTATCCGTTCGGCTATTTTGTCCTCGAATTTCAACTCTCAACCTCCGAAGAACATTGTTATCTTTGAGGTGTCCATGATAATCCAAGAAATAATGGGTTTCAACGGGCCTCGTTTCGATCAGTCCGAATAAAGAAAAAAGAGCGGGTGCATCATATTCGTTTTTTGGTACAATCATAAAATTAGCAGTAAGTTCAATCCTGAAATTCAAAGGGAGGATGATATGAAAAAAACCGGAATAATTCTTTCGGCGGCGTTACTGGTATTTGTCATCGGCGCTCAATCGGCGGATGCCGGATACCTTCGCGGTAAGCACTACACTCTCGAGGAAATTTATAATGTCACACGCGGCTTGGAGAAGAAGCACCCTAAGTTGGTCAGTATCGAGGAATATGGCAAAAGCGTCGAGGGTCGGCCTTTGCTTGCAATCAGGATAGCGCGTCGGGACGGTGTGAAACGCCCGGAAGCGCTCATCACCGCAAGTATCCACGCCGTCGAATTCACCGGCGACCGGGTGGCGCTCGCCATCGCCGAAAAACTTATAGATAGGGACGGCGCCGATCCGTGGGTCACTTCGCTGCTGGATCGTATGGACTTCTATGTGTTACCGCTTGCTAACCCTGATGGCTACGCCCGCGCATCCAAAAGGCTCAACCGCGGATTTACAGGGCGCCGCACCAATGCGCATAGCGTGGACTTAAACCGCAACTTCCCTTACCCAAAAGGCATCGAACCGAAAAATTCCGTGGCCGGCAGCCACAGCAAGCTCAGCCCCAACTACCTCGGGCCGCATCCGCTGTCCGAGCCTGAGTCGCGGGCACTCGACGAGTTCGTCGCAAAACACCGATTCTTCGTCGCTATCGGCTTCCACACCACCGGCAGCCATTTTGTGTACCCATGGGCGTGCCACGGGGAGGTCTGCAAGCATAAACAATTTTTCGAATCGATGGGCAAGGCGTTCAACGAGCACCAGAAAATGCATAAGTATAAGGTTCATCAGGCGCACGATTGGTACCAGACGGTCGGAGACCTCGACGATTGGCTCTACGGCAGATACGGTATATTGAGCGTAACGGTGGAAGTCGCCAAGCCGGGCAAGAGGCTTATCAACCCTATCCGACTGATCAATCCGTTCTGGTGGTACAACCCGCTTAAAATCGAGGATTGGATAGAAAACGACCGCGATGCGACAATGCGCGCCATCGAAAAAGCCTTCGAGCTTACCGGAGGAAACCCGTTGCCCGAGCAGAAAATAGAATGGCGGCTGCCTCAATAGCGGCCGCATATTCCTCAATTACGGGGAACGGACGGCATGAAAAAATGGAGGGAACAATGAAAACGATCAAATTTCTTCGGATAATGTTTATAGCGATATTGATCGCCCCGATTTCGATGTGTGTCCCAAAAACTCACGAGGACTCCATGTCGGCTGACGAATACTTCAATCGAGGGGTAAGCAAATTCGAACAGGGCGACATGCAGGGCGCTATCGAGGATTACACCAGGGCTATCGAGATCGACCCGAAATATACAAGCGCCTACCTCAACCGCGCACACGCAAAATTCAAATCGGACGACTTGATGGGATCGATTGAAGACCTGATCACCTTCATCGAATTGGATCCGAACAACGAAACGGCTTACAACAATCGAGGTTTTATAAGGCAAATCCTCGGCGACCTGGAGGGCGCTGTCGAGGATTACAATAAAGCGATAAAAATCAATCCCAACTTCGGCGATGCCTACTTCAATCGAAGTACCGCCTTAAAATTCATGGGCAATCTTGAGGGCGCCATTAAAGACTACAACATGCTTATTCAAATCAATCCGAACGATGTTCGCGCTTACTACTACCGCGGGGCCGCCAAGTTCGATATGGGAGACTTCCAGGGGTCACTCGAGGATTTCTCTCGGGTAATCGAGTCGGAGGAGAACAACAATATTTTTGTAAAATATGCCGTTCTCAGGATTTGGGCGATTAAAGCCCGTGCCGGCAAAAAGACGGAGGCGGTCGAAGAAGTCGGAAAATTCGTCAAGGCAGCGCCGGGGGAAGAATGGACCGATACCCTTCTCAAGTTCTATGCGGGATTAACCGGCGAGAAAGCCTTGTTGCAAGCGATAAAATCGGGCGGTAGCCATACCGGGAATGAAAAGAAATGCGAAGCATATTTCTTTCTCGCCCAA
>CAZDAF010000147.1:0-8832 GCA_964503115.1 uncultured bacterium | reverse complement strand
AACGGGCAAAAGAGGTTCTCGATAAGTGTACAACAGAGTGATACACTACACTAGTGTATTTGCCGGGAAGTCGTCAGGTAAAATTTTCCACCTCGGCGTTCGATTGCATATTGGCATCAATCTTTCAGGTCGTACGTTAAGCCGTATGTGAAGGTCATACTGGAAGAGTCGGCCTCGGGAGGAAAGGGCGGGAAAGGTGCGGCACGGCGCACCCACGCCGGCGCGTCCGAGTTCAAAACGGCGAATGGCGAGTTTTTTACTATTTTCACGGAAGCCAACCTGCCGGAACTCGATACCGTAAAACTAATCACCACGCGGCCTTCCATATGCGCTCGACGCGCGGCGTAAGGGTATTTCTTGGCGCGGCGTATTTTCGAGTAAATTTTCCTTCGGTAGGCTTTTTTCCAATCCGTATTCGTTCGCCCTGTGGCCGGGCGGCCTGTGCCGAGCGATAACATTGATCCACCGCCGGCGAGGCTGGCCACCTGTCTGGATTTATACTCATCGGATTCCGCTTCGGCCGGAGCGGAAGGGGCGGCGACCTCCTCCCGCTCGATCGGTTTTTCCATTTTGACGGGCGCGGCAAGCGCAACTTGTCTCCGAACGACTGCCGTTCGCGTCAATACCGGCCGGGGTCGTTTCCGTACCACCTTTCGGCGGGGCTGCGTCCGCTTGCGCCGAGGTTTCGGCTTTGCGGGCTCTTTTTGTTTAATTTGTTCCGTGCCGCCTTCCCTTCGACTCCGCTCAGGACATGTTTCTTCGATAAGCTGTATGCGGTGGATGATTTCCGTCAGGCGAGCTTCTCGCCGCGCTTTGACGGAAATCCCCGCAAACACGGCGGCATGTGCCACAATGCTTAAAAAAACGGCCCAAGGAAGTATGCGACTCCGGTGAATCATATGAAATCCAATTTAACACATAATCTTAAAAAGTGCCACGATATAAATATTCGTAACATCATTGTTGTTAAAAACCGGGGCTTTTCTCTCCTTATTCCATCACGGCGAGGTCATACGGCGGCAGGCCGACATCCAAAGGAACGTCGGTCAACTGCGTGTCGGTATCGGTGTCCCAAACTCTCACTCCGGGTAGCGTGAAATCCCTATCCGCAACATACAGGTACCCGTTCGAGTCGATCGCTATATCGATTATCCATGAGGCGGTTTCCCATATTTGGGTAAGACCCTCTCCGGCATCGGACGGATTGAATCGCAAGAGATAATTATTGAAAGCGTCATCGCTCACCAGGGCATAAGCTTGAGTGCTCGACACCATGGCTATGGCGTTTACATCACCGCCCAAATCGTCTTCGTCAAAGAGAGCCCCGTCTGCCGTATAGGTATCCGTGGTCGTATTGATGCTGATCGATTCTATTCCACCGTCGTTATCGAGATAGCCCCATGACTTATATCCACCCGCACATCCCAGATAGATTTTTGACGTGCCTGCATCATAAATTAAATCCGTTACCGGGTTTTTGGAGGCGAGCTCAACCGTGTTCACTACGTCTCCGGTAGCCGTGTCGATAACCACGATCAATCCCTTCATCTCCGTCGGCGCATAGAAGTTTGCACTGTCCAGCCGCTGAAGCGCCACAAACAGCCTGTTGTCCACGACAAGCATCTTGGCCGCTTCAGGGATGCCGTCTGCGTCCGCGTATTCGCCCAGGTTCACATTGGCCTGAAAATAGCCGGTGAAAGAATCGACGATGTATAGATGGGTTTTTTCATAGCGGCTTATGAACGCCCGGTCGGTCGAAGCGAAGGCGATGTCCTGCGGGTTCGAGCCGTTACCGGTGCTGTATTGAGATACGGTTTCATAATTCGCCTCCGGGTCGAGCACCTGGATGTTATCGAAACCCCATCGGTTAACTACGTACACAAGTCCGTTGTAATAGCTGGCTGCCGGATCGCCCGACAAGAGCGAATCAGGTTTATCGACTTCAGCGGGAGGGTCTCCGTGAATAACCGCCACCGCGCCTGCGGTGAAATCGGAAGTGGCGACGAATATCCCGTACGAAGGCGCTTCACCGAAATCGTTGTTTGTCGGTTCGCATCCCAACCATATAGTAGACACCGCCAAAAAGATTGCCGCTGTAAAAATTGTTGTTTTGATTTTCATTCTCTTTCTTTTCTCCTTTGTTTTAATTTTCGCCCCTGCTGGAGCTCACATACTTCACGGTACCGAAGAAACTCCGGCCCGGAAGGGGGTAACCAAGCACGTCGGAAACCTGCTCGTCGCCGATGTTTTTTACCTCGAAGGTCAAGCTTAAACCCTTGATGGGGGTATATGTAATCCCGGCGCCGTGCAGTTGACGGGCGGGGACTTCCATCAGGCCGGAGCGGTCAAGGAAATTGCCGTCGATGTAATCGAAAGTGTAAAATACTTCGCCCAGTTTTTTTCTGAATAATGCGGTTTTGGTATGCAGTTCGTTGCGAGGCCTGCCCGGTAAAGAGTTGCCGTCCATGTATGAAATACCGCTTCGGTCGCGAGCGTCCTGAAGGGTATAAGCTGCGCGGGATTTGATAAATCCTCCCCAGACCGCCTCGATGCAAAGCTCGTTCCCGTATATCTCGGCCCGCGATATGTTTTCCGCACGGGCGGTTCGCTGGCTGTTTTGCACCATGACGATAATGTCTTCCATGTGCAGGTAGAAGAAGGTGGAGGTGATTTGTAGCCGGTCGAGCCGGTCGCGTTTCTTGAAGGACAACCCCACCCCGGCGTCGGCATGTATGCCGCTCTCGACATCCAACTCAGGGTTGCCCACAATACTGCCCCTGTCTCCGAACAATTCGATGAATGAGGGAACGCGGTAATATTTCCCGACGTTCGCCGATATAAAGAATGTTTTCGAGGGAGTTATCCGCAGACCGAAATGAGGGCTTGCAAGTGTATCGGAAGCGTTTGACGCTCCGGACTCCAAACCGTATGTTGCGGATGATCTGCCCGGAAAATCGCTTTCGTAGTGCTCGACACGGATCGTAGGCACGAGTATAAGCCGCGCGTTATACAGGTAGAATTCGGCCTGTGTCGCACCGGTAAGCGTCACCCTCTCGCTCGTCGGCTCGTCTGCGTCATTCAACAGGTCGCGTTCGGCGTAGTTCTCGCTTTTTCCTTCGGCGAACAGCGCAAGTACGGCTGCCTTGCCGAAGAATATCCGGCCGAGCGCGTTCATTCCCCACGTGTTGGTAAAGTATCGGTTTTTCTGTGTTCCTAAACCGACCTCTCCCAGCGGGTCGCTGTATTCTTCTTCGATGTATGTATAATATGCGAGCGTGCGCATCTCCGTCATCGAGCCGCGATAGTGTGCTCCCAGGTAAGAGGAGTTTCGCAACGTCGAAATGCCGGCAGCCTCGACGGTAAACGCTCCCAACCCGGGCAGGCCGGCGTCTTTGTGGAAAAAATCGTCCGCCGCGAAAATTTCCCACCGATAGGCTATTTTATACCCGCCTTTTACCAGAAAAGTCTCGCTCATAAAATCGTTGTTTTTCCTTTTGGTTTTTCGGTCGTCTTCCAGGTTGTAATCGGTGGCGTTATCGTCGAGGTACTCGAAGTCGCCTTCGCTTTGCAGGTGCGAGTAAAAGACGAGTGCGTTCCATTTTTCGAATGCCGCTGATGCGAACAGGTCGGACTTGTATGTATCGAAGGAGCCGTAAGAAGCCGCTCCACCGTATCTCCATCCTCTTTTAGCCCGCAGTGTGACGAGGTTGACGACTCCACCGATGGGAGCGCCCCCAAAACCCAGCGGCGCAACGCCCCGATACACCTCGATGCGTTCGAGCGCGTCCAGCGGCAGGTCGGCGAGGTTGACCACGCCGGTGGCCGCTCCCGACAGAGGTACCCCATCCAGAAACACCGAAACCTGGTTGGGACTCGATCCTCGGATCATCACCATGCTGAAGGAACCCAAGCCGCCGTAGCGTTTGATTGTCACGCCCGCGCTTTGTTCGAGCGCTTCCCCCACGTCCGACACGCGCGACATGGCCGATTCCGTGTCGATGACCGTAACGCTTCCGGTCGGGTGAGCCGCTTCCGGCTCAGACACCGCCTCGCCCTCGACACGAACTTCTTCGCTTCTGACTTCGGTCAAAAATAACGCTCCAAAAACCAGAAGAAAAACGAAAAATCTTTTCATAGAATCCTCTCCACCGGCAATATTCCCATCCTGCCGCCTATTTTAAATATCTCGACCCGCGCACCGAACACATCGAAAATGTTTTCCGATGTCAGCACTTGGGCAGGTGGCCCTTCAGCTCGAGCCACTCCGTCGCTGATGAGCGTTGCTCGTTTGATGTATCTTGATGTGAGGTTGAGGTCGTGCGACACCGCCAGGATCGTCAACCCGCGATTTCGGTTGAGGTCGCTTAGAAGCTCCATTAGTTCGATCTGGTGTTTTATATCCAGAAAGACCGTCGGCTCGTCCAGTATAAGTATCTGCGGTTGCTGGGTAAGCGCTCGCGCCACAATGACCCGCTGCGCCTCGCCGCCGCTAAGTTGCTCCATGGTGCGATTTCTGAACTCCCATGTGCCGGTCATTTCCATCGCCTCGCGCGCTATTTCGATATCGCCTGCGCCCTCAAGACTCAACCCTCCCAAGTGGGGCGCCCTGCCCATGAGCACTATCTCGAGTGCGGTAAACGGAAAGGCTATATGCGAACCCTGCGGTACCACGGCTATCTTTTGCGCCAGCTTACGCAGACTTATGGAATCGCTCACTTCGCCGAATACCTCGATGCGGCCGGAAGCGGGTTTCAGCACCCCGCTAAGCAGCTTTACCAAGGTGGTTTTACCGGAACCGTTAGGGCCCAGCAGGCCGTGGAATGCGCCGCACTCGACCGCAAGATCAAGCCCACGGATTATTTCCACCCCGTTGTAATTGAAACGGACTTTGTCCACCAATATGTCGAAATCCACGCTCATGACCGCTCCGAGAAAATTCCCGCCCCACGACGTCTCAGAAGCCAAAGGAAAAACGGGCCCCCGAAGAACGCCGTCACGGCACCGATGGGTATCTCGGTAACCGGAAATAGCGACCGCGCCGCCGTATCGCACACCAGCAGGAAAAACGCCCCTCCCAGAACGCACGCAGGGAGTAAAAGCCTGTGGTCGGGCCCTAGCGCGAGTCTTATGGTGTGGGGAACTATAAGGCCCACGAACCCTATAAGCCCCGCGACGCTGACGCACGCGGCGGTTATAATGCAAGCGCCTATGTAAGTAAGCATTTTCACTCTGCCGACCTCGACGCCGAGCTGCCTGGCAGAATCCTCACCGAGCGCCAGGAGGTTGTAATCCCGAGATAAAGGCAGGATTAAAACCAGACCTAAGACGACGTAAAGACCCACGAAAATAAGCCAGCCGGGTCCCCTTTCGCTTGCAAGGTCGCCCATCATCCAAAAAAGGAAGCTCTTCACTTTACCGGTTCCCAGGACACTGGTGGCGAACATTATGATTCCGGCGAAGAAGGCGTTAACGATGACCCCGGCGAGTATGAGGCTGTGTGCGCGTGGGCCTGATTTTCCACCTCTTGCTATGATCCACACCAGCGCCATGCTTAATGCGCTGCCTATAAATGCCGCCAGCGGCCTGACGCCCATGCCGGTTATGTCGAAAGCCATGACAAAAACGGCTCCAAAAGCGCCGCCGCCCATAACTCCGAGCAAATATGGCTCAGCCAGCGGGTTCCTCAATATCGCCTGGAAGCCCCCGCCCGCCGTCGCCAGCCCCGCGCCGATCAGCGCGGCGAGTATCGCACGCCGCATGCGATAATCGAGTATCCTGGCTATCCAAATGTGTTCTTCGGTACCGATGCTCGACCAGAAATCCCAAGGTTTTACCGGGGTGGTGCCGACGCTTATCGCCGCCGCTATGGCTACCGCACACAGCACGGCCAAAACGGCAATGGTGATTACCCATCGCCCGGCTGTAAGCGGCTTTCTCATCTATCGGTCTCCTCAATGGGAAAAAGCTCCGGATGCAGCGCGCGGGCCACCGCTTCGAGGCCCTCGATAATCCTCGGCCCGGGCCGGCTTACGATATCCGCATCAACGACGGCGATACGACCGCTCTTAACCGCCGGTATCGACGGCCATCCGTTCCAGAAGGCAACGGCGCGCTTTCGAGCGACATCTCCGTACCCGCCACCGTGAGCAGCCTCGATAATTACTTCCGGTCCCCGCAGCACCAGCCGCTCGATGCTGTACCTCGGGTATTTAAGGCGCGCGTCCGCAGCCGCGTTCACACCGCCTGCCAGCCGGATAATGTCGTCGGCGAATGTGCCCGGCCCGGCCAGAATAAGCGGCTCGCGGTCATAAGCAAGCACGGTTTTTACCTTCGGGGAATCCTTAAGGCGCTCCCGCAGTTTCCGAAGTCTCCGTTCCATATCACCGGCTATGGCTTGGGCCTTACGTTCGGCTCCGACGGCCCGACCTATCTCGCGGACGGTCTTGATCGATTCTTCAACCGTCCAGGCCTTTACTACCAGCGCGGGTATGCCGTATTGGGTAAGTTCATGATTGATAGTCTCGCTGGGAGCGTCGCACGTGGCGATAACCATATCCGGTCGAAGCGCCAGCATTTTCTCGATATCGAAACGAGTGAATTGCCCGACTTTAGGCAAGTTTTTCACCTCGACAGGCCAATCGCAGTAAAGCGTGACACCCACCACCCGGTCTCCCGCTCCGATGGCGAATAGAGTTTCCGTTATCGAAGGGGCGAGAGAAACTATCCTTTGAGGCGTCCTGTCTTGTCGTTTTGGAGCGGCGTTCGAGTTGACGCAAGCGGTGAGTAAAGCCGACAAAGCGCAGATAATAAATGTCCACTTTGCGATTATTTGAATTAGTCTCTTCACGCTACGTTCTCCAACCGCGCCAGCCGGTCGAGCAAATCGATGTCGATATTTTCCAGAACCATATCGGCCAGCTTGTCGAAATCTTGTTCCCGCCGCGCTTTTGCATTCACCGGCGGTGATTTAATGGGATCGAGATTCTTAAGTTGTCTTAATGAATTGATGAAGTTGCGCCGGAATAGGTCGTTTTCAAAAAGGTCGTGAAGGTAACATCCGAAAATCATCCCGTCGGCGCTGACACATCCTTCCGGTTTTCCGTCGGTGGTAAAGGCCGGTCGAGCGCCCCGAAGTCGTCCGGTGCGGCCATGATGAATTTCGTAACCTTCCAACTCGATGTCACGGTTGCTGAGAAACGGTGAACCACCCGCCGGGGAAAAAACAGCCTGACGAAGCACCTTGCTCTTGCGGAAATACGTTTTTACAGGTAACAGCCCGAGTCCGGGAAGGAATTGTTCATCGCTTTCCGTTTGATCTTCGTCCTCGATGGCTTCCCCTATCATCTGGTACCCACCGCATATTCCGACTACGGGCGCCCCGCGCTTGGCGGCGCTCGTTATCGCATCCGCGAGGCCCGACCGGTGCAGAAGCATCAAGTCTTCGGAGGTGTTTTTCGTGCCGGGCAATATAATTGCGTCCAGCCCGGTGATTTCAATCGGGTCGGTAACGTATGTCAGTTGCACGCCGGGTTCCCATGCCAAGGGGTCGAGGTCGGTGAAATTCGATATGTGCTTTAAATAGACCACGCCGATTTTAACCCCGCCGTGGGCGGGGTCGAGCGAGCCTTGCACCTTTTTCGGCACCGCGTCTTCTTCCTGAATGCCAAGCCCTTGTTTGTACGGGATTATTCCGAGGAAGGGAACATTGGTGCGCGCTGTGATTTTTTCCATGCCGTCACCCAGCAATGTTGGATCGCCTCGAAATTTATTAAACAGGAACGCTCCCAGACACTTGCGTTCGGAAGGGGTAAGCAATACGAAAGTTCCCACCAGCGATGCGAAGGCACCGCCGCAGTCTATATCCGCGACGAGGATCACCGGCGCGAGGGCCATCTTCGCGGTACGCATGTTCACGACGTCCTGCCGTCGCAGGTTGATCTCGGCAGGGCTGCCGGCGCCCTCGATGATAACAATATCGAATCGCGAGCTTATCTCGTTCCACGCCTTTCTCACCGCGCTCATTTTGCGCCTTGTCAAGTTACGGTGCGCTTCGAAATATTCGGAGGCGGTGACATCGCGGATGGGTTTGCCCATGAGTATCAATTGGCTCGTGGTGTCGCCTTTGGGCTTGAGCAGGATGGGGTTCATGGCGGTTATCGGTTCGATGCCCGCTGCCATTGCCTGCACGGCGGTCGAGCGGCCGATTTCCCCGCCGGTTTTTGTTACGAAGCTGTTGAGGGACATGTTCTGAGCTTTGAAGGGCGAGACCCGGTATCCGCGCCGAGCGAATATCCTGCAAAGGGCCGCCACGATAACGCTTTTGCCCACTCCTGAGGCCGTACCCTGTACCATTATTGCTCTTGCCATGCCGCTACCGTTCATTTTACTCCAACAAAAAACCCCGACTTCCATGTGGGAATCGGGGCCATGCCGCTTATTTCAGCCGCTCCACCTTCCCAGTCAGCGAGGAAGTCCGCGTGAAGCACTTTCAGACAGGTCTCCTGGCTTACGGCTTACCCTGCCTCCCCTTCCCAGGCCATGCGGCCCAGTGGGCTCTGAGGCGGGCTTTGGCGCCGATTACAGTGGCGAGTCCGCGAGGGATTTGCACCCTCTTCCCTATTACGCCTCTAAGGGCATCTGAAAATGTTATGTGATTTCGATCTTAACTACAGATCAGCGATCTGTCAAGTCGGCCGTCGCTCGCATTGAAAATAACAGGTAACGATGCTAGTATTTTTAGTGGATTGGGGGGTAGCAGTTTGGTAGTGCACCTGAATCTCTTTAAGAATCCGACCGGCTGATTGCCACCTGATTTTATTGGAAAGGCCTAGA
>CAZDAF010000146.1:0-8835 GCA_964503115.1 uncultured bacterium | reverse complement strand
CCATGCTATCGCAGGGGTGGGATACGGTGACAATACAATCCGGATCCGGTATCTGTCTGGAAAGGTAGGCGCCTATGGCGTTTCTACTCGCCGAACAATATTCCACCGGCACACCTGCTTGCTCTCCCACATCAATCAATTCGAGGTTTGCGTCAGGCTCCAGCAGCAGGAGGATTGCCACAAGGCCCTCGGTACATAACGGCTGAACATCGAAGGCCAGAAGAAGGTCGGGGGAAAGGCACCATTCAAGCCATACCAACTTCTGACTTTGATTCTCCACGCTATCAAATACTCTATCCAGATAGTGCTGCAGGGCCTGTTTAGCCGGATACAACGCTTGGATGACGTCCGTGGTAAATGACTGGCTGCCGATTATCTCAAGCGCCAACCTTTGTTGTGTGGAGAACAAACCGCCGAAGCGAAGGAACGGTTTTAAAAGCTTGCCCGCGGCCCTGGCTATGAGGAACCATCTCCTCAAGGCCCGTGGATTGTTTTCCACTCTATCGCTAAAGAGATCGAGCCGCCTGTCATAGAGTTCGCGGATGTAGTGAAGCGGTTGAAGCTTCTCTACTCCTTCTATAGCGTTAAGCCTGTTTTCTTGCTTTGAAGCATCGCGATGGGCTTGTAGATGACTGCTCACGCCGATCTTCCCCCTGGTTCCCATATCCTTCTTACCGGTTGTTTGACCAAAGCGATAATAATTGATGTTTCCACTCTTGTCATCATTACACCAGCCCGTTGCTTACAAAGAATTCCTCGATTTGCGCTTTGAGCTGATTCTCAGTGGTCAGCCGCCGGTCAAAAATGTCCGATGCTAAAACCAGAAGCGGCATATTGATCTTTTTCATGTGCTCTTTTAGAAGGCGCACACTAGCCCAGCCATGTTTGCATCCGACATGGCCGGCATAGATAAAGCAGTCACCGTTATAATCCTCGCATACCCGATACAGGTCCCGGTGAAATAATTCGATAGGGCCATGAAAATGGCGAGCCATCGTAAGGTTCATATAGGACGCGGCCAGACCTCGAATCATGGAATCGGGAGAGGATGTGTCGATTGGCGGAGTATCGACATAGCCCACCAGGTCCATCACCACCACCGCACCAAAGGTCTCTTCCATCCAGATTATCAAAGGATAAAAAGCAATAGGCACATCAAACCAGATAACTCTGATTTTCTCTTTCTTGACTGCACCCCGTCCGGCTTCCATGCGCTTGCGGGCGACCTCGTGCATTCTTCGCGCCATTTCCGTCAACTCGGGGCTTCCTCTCCCGAGTTCCCGGAAAAACCAGCCCATAACAAGTGTCATGCCCGAACCCGGACATGGCATAGCCCTGTACATCTCGTTTGTTTCCATAAGCAGCTCATTAGTCTTGTTGACCTCGGTCAGTACCTCCCGGAGCCGGTCATAGTCGAGTTTGCGATTGAGGTTTTCCTCCAGAAATGCGATCAGGCGCCGCACATCATTGGCGTAATAATCAAGGGAGCGCTCGTCGTCCCAGTAAGGAGTATCCAAGCGGTAGATGGGTACATCGGTCAGGTATTCGAGCGTCTGGTAAGAAGATGTCATGCTGTCGCAAGGGTGAGATACAGTCACGATGCAGTCCGGCTCCGGAAGCTGCCCGGCAAGATAGGAGCCGATAGAGCTCCGGGCGGCAGAGCAATATTCCGGCGGGACTCCGGCCTGTTCCGCGAAGTCTATCAATTTCTCGCTGTACTCAAGCCTCAAGACGATGAGGAGAGCCACCAAGGCCTCGGGAATGAAGGGCTGAGCATCAAAAGCGAAAATAAGGTCCGTAGACAGGCACCACTCGATCCATACCAAAGGCCGTGCGCGATTATCCACGCAATCAAACACCCCATCCGCGAGCTGCCTGAAAGCGGTTTGACCAGGAGACATCGCCACCCATACATCCGGAGTCATGGACTGGGCAGTCATCATCTCGATGCCACTTCTAAATTCATAGGAGAACAGGTTCTCAAAGCGAAACAGAGGCTTTATGAGCTTGGCAAAAGCCCGAATTATGCGGAACCGCCATAGTAAAATTCTTGGATTCTCTCCCTCACTGTTAATAACACTGAGCCTTTTGTCGAAAAGTTCGCGCAAATATTGAAGAGGTTGAAGATCCTTCATCTCTCTGAGCGCCTCAGGTATATTTTCGCTTTCTGAAGGGGTCTTAAGATGACTGCTCATGCCGGTTCTCCCGAGATTCTTGCTGAGTGCTCGACCGGAGCGATAATGGTCAATATTTCCAATGTCGTCATGATCACACCAACCCGTTGGTTACGAAGAACTCTTCGATCTGCGCTTTGATTTGACCCTCATTAGTCACGCGCTGGTCGAATATGTCCGAGGTCAGAACCAGAAGCGGCATATTGATCTTTTTCATATGCTCTTTTAGAAGACGCACGCTCGCCCATCCATGCTTACAACCGATATGGCCGGCATATATGAAGCAATCGCCGTTATACTCCTCGCACACACGGTACAAGTCCCGGTGGAAAAATTCCAGCGGGCCATGGAATTGCCGGGCCATTGCCAGGTTCATGTAGGAAGCGGACAAACCTCGGATCATGGACTCCGGAGTGGAAGTGTCAATGGTCGGTGTATTGACATAGCATACCAGATCCATCGTCACTACCGCGCCGAAGGTCTCTTCCATCCAAATCACCATGGGAGAGAAGGCGATGGGCACATCGTACCATATCACCCGAATCTTTTCGTTCTTTATCGTGCCCTGTCCGGCTTCCAAACGCTCACGGGTGAGCTTGTGCAGGTTTCGCGCGACTTCGGTGATATCTGGAGTTCCCATCCCCATCAATCGGAAAGCCCAGTGCATTCCATGGGTCATAATAGTGCCGGGACAGGGCGTTGCTCGATGCATCTCGTTCATTTCCATGAGCAACTCATTGGTCTTGTTGACCTCGGTCAGTACCTCCCGGAGCCGGTCGTAGTCGAGCTTGCGATCGAGGTGTTTTTCCAGAAAAGCGATCAGGCTTCGAATCTCTTCGGTGTAATAATCCAATCCGCGATCATCTTCCCAGTATGGGGTGTCCAACCGGAAGATGGGAGCGTTGGACAGGTACTCGAGTGCCTGGTATGAAGAGAGCATGCTGTCACAGGGGTGGGAAACAGTAACGATACAATCCGGCTCGGGCAGTTGCCCGGCAAGATACGAGCCGATAGCGTTTCGGGCGGCCGAGCAATACTCGACAGGCACACCGGCCTGCTCTGCAACATCGATCAGCATCTCGTTGTACTCAAGCCCCATCAGGTTGAGTATCGCCACCAACACTTCGGTACAGAATGGCTGAACGTCAAAGGCGTAGAGAAGGTCCGGGGAAATGCACCACTCCAGCCACACAAGCGGCCGTTCCTTATTGTCCATGCAATCCAACACGTTATCTACGTATCGAGCTATAGCTCTTCGACCGGGAGATATTGCCGCGAGCACTTCCGGGGTCATGGACTGGCTTGACGCTATCTCGATCATCCCCCGCGCCTGGTGAGGGAAAAGGTTCTCGAAGCGAAGTAAAGGCTTTAAAAGCTTGGCGATGCCTCGATATATGCCGAGTCGTCGCCGTAAGGCAATTGGATCAATTTCTTTTTCGAGTGTTCTTTTGAGATGCTTTTCGTGGAGCGTGCGGAGGAGTTGAAGAGGCTGAAGCTCTTTCTCCATTCCCCTGATCTCATCAGGCGCTTTTCGCCTGTCAACAAACCCGCGAAGGTCGAATTGACCCATGTTGTCCCCTTTGATCCTTAGATGCTTTTCGCCAAATGTTTGGCCAGAGCTATAATGGTCAACGTCGGCGGCCGGCCCGGAGAGCGAGGAAATACCGAAGCGTCACAAACGTAAAGGTTCTTTGCAGCGTAAGCCTGAAGGTCATTGTCCACCACCCTGCCGATGGCTGCCGTGCCGCCCGGGTGCCCACCGACGTTGTGCTCGACGGTGAAGGTGTCAGGGTCGGCGCCCGCGCCAATAAGTATATTCTTACAGGCCTCAGTGCCCTTATTGAACTTCACCTCATCTTCGGAACCGTACGGCTTTTCGATTCTGCCGTCGGCATAAATGCGACCACCGGGGCTGTCGCCGATCTTGGTGAACATACCCATCACGTTCGACAATCTGCCCCCGCGCGCCGCCCATCCCAGGGATTTTACCGTGCGAGAAACCTTATTGCCGAGCACCGGCAGGGAACCCAGAGTGCCGACCAGATAGCCCTCGTCCTCGACAAACTCCTCGGAGGCATAGGCAAAGGTCATCTCGTTCTTGGGGCCGGGATACTTGCCGATAGCATGAACAACGTTCATCGGATCGATGAAAAACCCTTCCCCGGCGCCTTCGATACCGGAACGCAGGAGGATTACCGGAGTCCCGATGCCCCCCGCCGATATAACCACCTTATCGGCGCGAACTTCCGTATATGAATGAGGCCCTTTGACCCTTACTCCTTTGGCATCGCCGTTTTCGATGATAACGCTGTCCGCCATCGTTTCCGCCAGCACCTTCGCGCCGTTCAAAAAGGCTTCATTAACATATTCCCGCGCCGTCCACTTTGCGCCGCGCCGGCAACCCAGCATACAATCGTCGCATGTCGGGTCGCATTTTTCGGGGTCTATGAACTTCTGCTGAGGCATTAGCGCAATATCCAGTTCACCGGCGGCCTCGATCAGGCGATGTGTACAACTCCAGTCCTTCGAGAAATCTTCCGGCAACGGCCGGATACCGATCTCGGCCTTCGTATCGATGGCCTCTTCGGTCAGATCGATATCCAATTCAGTCGCCAGCCATTCAGGTGGGTCATAAGCGTTGCCGTTGTACACCACCGACGATCCGCCCACGGTGATGCCCCGGGCCATAAGGCCACCCCCTTTGGGCCTAATCATGTCAGTTATGGTGAACGCCGAGGCATACCGGCCTACCGCCCATTCATGCCACTTGCCGCGCTCCACCAAAACCACGTCCCGTCCCTTGCGAGCCAATTCCCGCGCCATGGTGGCTCCGCCCGGGCCCGTACCGACAACAACTACATCCGTATCAATTCGCGCCATGTTAATACCCCCTCTCCTCCCGGCTTCACACCGGGATTTCCGCCGGAAAGCAAACTGCTGAATTTACCATAGTAATTACTAAGTAAGCACTACTATACTATCAACCTATTCAAAAAAGCAAGAGGGGTGATAGGGCCTGTGACATAAAAGGCGATTTTGCCGGTTTGTTAGAATCGGACGACTCGTAACCCCACCCTACTCCATACGGATCCGCAGGACAGACGGTATCCATCACCCGTACCGGCGTTATGGCTGCCCCCTTTTATAGGCCACTGTATTAAAAAAGCGATACCCCGATGAAATTCTTATAGCCCTTGCGCCTGGCCTCCCTCAGAGTATGCAAAGTGGGGAACCAGAACGAGTCGGCCACGTGCAATCCCAGCCCCTTTATCGGTTTTGTGAGTCCGTATCGTCTACCTCGAAATAAAAACTTGAGGACAGGAAGCTTTAGTTGATAGTCGTAATCCAGTCTTCCTTTTCCAATGATGTTCACAAAACGCGACGTCGTTTCGGGGTCTCTGGTGATTCCTTTGATTTCCGGATGCGATTTTCTCCATTCCTCCACGGCCTCTTCGGAAATGAAGAAGCTGTTATAGTCGCACCATCCTATGGCGTCATCGGGCATATATCTCAGTGGGATGCCGATGTGTACCCGCAAGGTTTTTGGGGAGTAATCAACCAGGACGCCGTCGCGTCCGATGATCTCGACCGGTTCCTTGGTCTGGCGACAGACCGACCGGAGGACGACCTCCTTGCCGGGAAACATGGCCGAAACGGCGCACGCTTCGACGGCGCACTCACCGTGCCATTTCTGTTCGCCGTCCACCCATATCGGATAGTGGTTTTTGAAGGTGGCGAAAGGCCGCGCGTAGAAAATCTCGCCCAATGCCGGAACCGGTTGTTCGAGCTTTTCTTCCTGGAAATATTCAAGACCTTCGTGCGCCTTGTTCTGCACAGCCACACAAACACCGGCCTCGAGGTCCTTTAAAATCCCGGGAAACTCTTCCACCGGCATCGAAAGCTCCTCGGCAATCTGGGCCACCTTGGGGCATGTGCCCTCGGCGAGTACCTCGCCCATAATCACCTTTCTTACCTGTTTCGCCTTTTCGGATAATTTAGCCATTTTCCCATCTCCTTTCCAAATATGATCGGTTCCACGTAAATAATACGACTATTGCCCAATGGAATCGCAAAATTCCCTTATTTTCTCCGATCCATACTCGCTGTCTACGGTGAATGATTTAACAGGGCGCCTCAGTATTATCCAACTCAGGAGCCTGAATATATATATTGCAAAAAATTCATGAAAGTTGCTGGATAACCCCAGAGTGGCCACCAGCGTTGCTCCCAATTTTTCAACGCGGTCTTTAAACGGTTTAAACAACAATTCAAGTTCGAACACCTCGAAGGACGCTCCCCCAAAGGTGGCAAAGCCAGCCACCTTTTTGTTGTAAAGGCCATTGATCCGTTTGATATATCCGGCCACCGGATAGGAAATGTAACACCACTTCGGACCGCCGATACATACGAGATCAAACTCCGATACGTCCGGGTATGCGAGGGCATGGATGTCATGTTCCACTTGCCGATAACGTTCCAACCACCATCTGCGAACGGATGAATTTAACAAACACAAAGCAAGGATAGGATAGTGATATATGTGGCTGGAAAGAAGAACCCATTTACTCCGTTTTTTCACCACCTCGATCCGTTCGAATACAACATCATGACCTCGGGATTGCAACTCATCTATAAGGACTTTCGCTAATTTCTCAGTGTTCCCCGTTCTTGAATAATATACGGTTAAAATCTTCATTTCAAATCCCGCCTTGCGACGCTACCGGCAACCCGATAAAAAGATGTCGATAAGTGAACAATTTAGAGGGCGGGAATGCCTGTCCCGCAATGCTCTATTGCGCGATTTGATCGCAAAACTCCTTTATCTTCTCTTTTGCGTACTCCGAGTCGATGTGAAACGATTTCAGCGGGCGTCTAAAGACTATCCTGCTTGCAAGCTTCATCAAAGGCAGCACGTACAACTCATGGTAGTTGCTGGATATACCCAGAGTAGCTACAACCGTTCCTCCCAATTTCTGAACACGGTCGCTAATCGGCGTAAATAACATTTCGAGTTCAAATATCTCGAGGGGCGGGCCGCCGAAGGTGCCAAAAGCCCAAACCTTTTTATTTTGAAGCCCTTTCACCTGCTTGAGATACCTGGCCACAGGATAAGAGATTTCAGCCCATTTCGGACCGCCGATTATTACGATGTCAAACCCCGATACATCCGGGTAAGCAAGAGGCTTGATATCTTCCTCTACCTGAGGGTAATGTTGCATCCACCACCGGCGAAAAGATCGAATATATAATGCCAGAGCAATAATCGGATAAGTGTATATCTGCTTTGCGAGTATAATCCACTTGCTCCGCCTTCTCACCGGTTCAATGCGATCTATTACGACCGTATGTCCCCGTGCTTTCAGTTTCTTTTCGATAATTCCTGCCAATTTTTCCGTATGACCGGTCCTCGAAAAATAAGCCATTAAAATCTTCATTTCAACCTCTTTAATATCGCTTGATTAACGATTCTGATTTTACCATTACCGTTCCGTCGTGAAAATTAATCAATCCTCGGTACAATGCGTTCGTACATTCTGGTCATCCAGTTGTCCATTGCCAGCATTTTTCCCAATCTGTTGCGTTTTTGCGGTGTTGACAGTAGTCGCTCGGAGGGTCGAGGCATTTTCGCGTCGTTTTCCCATTTTGCGCCCATGATTTTTAACTGTGCGATCTTTTCGGGGTCGCCCCTCTCGCGTATTTTCACCCATATGCATTCCCGGTCAGGGTCAACGACGCACTCGCGCCCCTCCTCGGGCGCGTCCTTACACGGGCCGTACAGCTTTTTCAACGGGCATTCCGCGACAGGGCAAAGGCCGTCAGTGAAGGTGATGACACATTGCTCGCAGGTCTTGCATGGGGTCTTGGCCCGTGGGTCATCGGAATGCTCTCCTACGATCACCGGGCCGACGGTGTTAAGCACATTGATAATCCTGAGGCTCGGATCACACACCATCGCCGACTTTACGCCGCTGGAACAGGCAAGGACGATAACCGCTTCGCTCTTGTCGATAGACTTGCGGTGAAGTTTTATGGCATTGCACATTACCGCCAATGGGCAACAGGCGGTGATCGATCGCGATGAAATCACCTTGATACCCCATCCTTTAAGCAGGCGGCGCATGTATCGTATACCCTCCCGGCCACCCGTCCCGCTCAGATTGGCGCACGTGGCACAGGAAAAGATAACTACAGACTTAACATCTCCAATGTTGAAAAATATCTCGCCCGGCGGTTTCCATTCCGTTTTTACCATCGCGACCCCCTTCTTAGTACACACTATTTACCACAATTATGCAATTCCGACAAGGGAAATATGGGTCCAAATGCAAGTAACGTTACTAATTATGCTCCATCAAACGAATAGTATATGTAAATACGGTTGACCAGGTATAGTCAACCGTAGTAACTTCAGTATCGTTGGATCGAGCATTGGGAGGTTTTTGCGTCATTGATATTGCATGAAAATTCAAAACGTCATCGGAGGTTTTTATGGAGCCAAAAACATTAGCTGTTGTAGGCGGCGGGCCGGCAGGTTGCGCGGCGGCAAACAAATTAAATTCGGCAGGCCATAAGGTTGTAATTATCGAAAAGGAAAACCAGCTTGGCGGGCGGATATATACTCACCGCGATGGCGATATAATCCTCGATTCCGGCGCCGCAT
>CAZDAF010000145.1:0-8867 GCA_964503115.1 uncultured bacterium | reverse complement strand
GTCTTGGTGCTAAAAACCGCAGAGGGAGGCAACAATTTCCCTCCAATATCCAAATCCATGGTCAAGGGAAGCATGGCGCCGGGAATTAAGCCCCCCGCCATTTCAACCGGAGCCGATTTCGGATTCGGCTCGACCCTGAACTTATTTAACTCGAACTTCTTAATGCCGCCGCCGCTGGTAGACATAATGCAGCGATATAAATCGGTCTCGATTACCACGTCATGTGCTTCGACCTTTTCAATTGGTTCGAGGTCCGCCGAGCCAAGTTGCGCCTTGCTTATCTCCCGTGCGCGGGGAACAGTTGCATCCTCCGTCTTTACCGGTTTCTCGGCGGGTGGTTGCTCTTTCGCCGTTGTTGTGGGGGTGGCTTCGCTTTGAGTCTGTTCAACTCGCTCGGGAACCTTGCGTTCGGGAGGTGGAAAAAGAAACTGCCAGGCGATAAGTACCAGCACACTCAACACCACCGCCAATAAAAGTCTTCGTTCTTCCATGGTTTATGCCGATCTCCCCATCAGGGAACCGGATCGTATCCTCCGGGATTGAAAGGATGGCACCTCAAAATACGTCGCAGCGCAAGCGTTGTTCCCTTTATGAAACCGTACCGGCGATACGCTTCGAGGGCATATGCGCTGCAAGTAGGCTGAAACCTGCAAGCGGGCGGCAAAATCGGAGAGATAACCGCGCGGTAGAAACGAATAAGCAGCATCATAATTTTAGCCAACATTTCTCCAACTCCTCGCAGATTTCTTTAAAATCAAGCTCTGCCGCGCCTGACCGGGCCACTATCACGATATCCGCTCCCTGTGGCATGCTTTGGAACGAGACATTTTTCATCACCGTGCGATAAAACTCTCGAATCCTGCGCTTGAGTTTATTTCGTGCGACGGCTTTCCCCACCTTGCGACTGACCACCGTCCCTAATCTATGATGCCCCAAGTTCGGCCCCGGCGCCACTATGATCATGAAATGCGACGCAAAACAACGCTTCCCCCGATCAAACACCCGATCGAACTCGCGACCAAGCCTGATCCTGTGCTCCCTTGGGAATCGCTGATCCACACCGCACTTACACCGTAAGGCGCTTGCGCCCTTTAGCCCTTCGATGCCTTAACACGTTGCGGCCGCTCGAGGTTCTCTTGCGCTTGAGGAAACCGTGAGTTCGCTTGCGTCGTAAATTATGAGGTTGGTAAGTACGTTTCATATATAATGTGCCTTCCTTTCAGGCGAAATATCAAATTGAAAGTAATTATTCTTTAACATCAAGGCGCTCCTGTCAACTTGCAGGGGCAACCACCAAAGAGTTTTCCCTTCGACTTCGCTGAGGGCAGGCTTTTGCATATCCTAAGGATCCGTGCAGGCTTTTCTTTTCCTAAAAAAATATGTCAGGCGAGTTTTTCTCTCAGGAAGCGCAGCAGGCCGGAACCGTCGAGTAGAAAAAACAATCCGAAAGCCACGAGCACCATTCCGCAAACGGCGAAAACGGCGGCTTGCACTTTCGGGCTCATGATGCTTTTCCCTCTATGACTCATGTAGCTCAATAACCAAACCCATCCAAGATCGACCGACCAGTGCACTATCGTTAATAAAATCACTCCCATGATTCCCCATGCGAGGCTTTTTGTTATGAGCACTGCGCCGACCGTCGCCCACCACAGGAAGAAATATGGATTCGACGTAGTGGTGATGGCGCCGGCCTGGAAACTGCCGTAAGGCACATCCTTGCGACCTTCCCCCAACGCTGTGCGATCTCGTATCATGCCGAACCCCATCCATATTAAAACCGCCCCGCCGATGAGTCCGATGGCGATTTTCCAGGCAGGTATTTGGAAAAATTTACTCAACCCCAAGGCAATTGCTATTATTAACGGAATTTCCACCGCGCCATGGCCCAACGCCACCAAAATGCCGGCTTTGCTCGACTTTTGACCCTTTACAATTGCCACCGCAGTTACCGGCCCCGGCATAAGCGCGCCGGAAAAACTTATAAAAAACACGCCAAATAAAAACAATGTGAGCTTCGCGCTTTCGATATACGGTTCCAACTCGCACTACCTCTTTAAAGTGTTTATTTTACCACACACCCCGACTCCGGCAAACTCTAATATGTTATTATACTTTCTGGAAGCTGTATGATTCAAACAAAGTGGACAATGGGAAAAACCGGGATTAAACTACTTACCGAAATGATTCACTATTAAACCGCAAAGCGCTACAATTTTTAATTGGCGGAAACAGGAGAAAAAAGTAATGAAAAGAGAACAGGTAATAGCATGTCTTATAGTTGGTATGGTTCTGGTGTGTGCTTTTACAAGATGCGCTTTAAAGAAACGGGAAATAACTCCGGAAAAAGCCAGTGCCCCGTTTGAATATCGCGGTTATTCTTTCCCTGAATACGAAAGTTATGTGAGGAATCCTCAATACGTCGAGATGAGCGACGGCGTGAAACTCGCCGTGGATGTGTATCTTCCCACTGATGGTCCTGAGCGTAAAAATTTCCCTGTGGCGTTTCGTTTCACTCCTTATTCGAGGGCGTTTATAATTCCCAATGGCGCCTGGCAGGCGAGGCTCGGGGTCAAGTCGGCCCTCGGGACATGGGGGCCGGTAATTGACGATGCAACGTTATCTCTAACAGTTCGGACTTTATTATCGCACGGTTATGCCTATGTTTACGCAGACATGCGCGGGAACGGCGCAAGTTTCGGCCATAAGTTGGATTTCATGCCCCAAATATCCAAAGACGGTGGAGAGTTGATAGAATGGATATCGAAGCAGCCATGGTGCGACGGCAACGTAGGCATGTTTGGAGCTTCGTACTTGGGCTGGTCGCAGCTTGCCACAGCGTCGAACAAGCATCCTGCATTGAAATGTATTTTCCCGGAAGTCGTGCCTTTGGACGGATATTCGGAGATGGTATATCCCGGAGGCATATATATAAATTTTGTTGCGGAAAATTATTTAACGATGTTGGAACAATTAAACTCGAATTATTTCATTTTTAACATAGGGAAAATTATTTCGTCAAAAAGCCCTACGGCAAGCGGCGCTATATGTTTTCCCTCGGCTCCCGCTGCCGACGAGGACGGAGATGGCGATTACACAGACGAAATACCGATCGATCTTAACGGCAACGGCACATTTCTTGACGATTACAAATACCCCGACGATCCCGATGATCCGCCGAGGTACCACGATGGACAGCCTCGCAAACATTTATATTACCTCGCCACAAAAGACCACGGAAAAAACATCGACGCATATTCATGGTCGTCCACCGGTTCTTTTATAGACGCCACAGGCCCCGGACCGTTCGAGAAATTGAAATCTTACGATATGAGCCCGAGCGGTCACGTGCCCGGTATCATGGAGTCCGGCATAGCCATCTGCCATAACGGCGGCTGGCACGATTTGTTCTCCCGGGGGACCACCCAGTTGTACTCCACTATGAAAAAAACCAATTTCTCGAAAATGATCATCGACGCCGGCTATCACACCGGAACGGGACCATATTGGGAATACTTCGGTATCAATTCGAAGGAGATGTCTCGCGACGGGGATAAATACACTATCGAAAAGCTCCGTTTTTTTGATCACTACCTGAAGGGCATTGAAAACGGCATCGAAAACGAGCCCCCTGTTTACATTTACGTCCAGGGGTACGGCTGGCGTTTCGAGAAAGAATGGCCACTCGCGAGACAGGTGATAAGGAATTTTTATTTCGATGCCGGAAATGCTCTCTCAGCGAAACGCACCATGAACGGAACCGATAAATACAAAGCCGATTTCACGCATGATTCAAGGTACGGCAAGACTGGCGGAAACAGATATATGGCAGGGTTTGGAGTGGTACCGGAAATATTGCCGACGAGAACCCAAAAGGATAAACAATGCCTGACCTATACTTCCCCTCCGATGAGATCGGACACCGAGATCACAGGTCATCCGATCATACACTTCTGGACATCGTCGACGGCGGATTACGGAGACTTTTTCGTTTATATCGAGGATGTCACCGAAGACGAGGAGGCTATATTGGTAACCGAAGGAATGCTTCGGGCGGGCTTTGCAAACCTTTACGACAACAACGAGATTATTCGTTCCGGCCAAACCGGTATTGATGTTATTCCCGATCTGCCGTGGCACGGTTTCGAGAAGGCTGAATACACGGACAAGATTTTTGCGGGAGATAATATCGTAGAGATTAAAATAGATTTACTTCCTGTGTCCTGGGTGTTCAAAAAAGGACATCGCATCCGTATCTCGATAGCTTGCGCCAACTGGCCTACCTTCCGGCTCCATCCCAAGTTGGCCCCGAATAACAAGCCGGATGATCCGGCCAATACCATCCCCACTATTACTATTTATCGCGATGAGGAGCATCCGTCACGCATATCCTTACCTGTGATTCCATGCAAGTACGGGGTATCGATAAATTCTTATTTAACCGGCATTTAACTGGGCTGTGTTTTTATTTCGAGAATCGAGAGATTCTTGGACCGCTTTTTCATTGCCGTTTCGGGAACGCTCTTCGCCAAACGTTTGATCCCTCTTTTTATACTTGCGATTCATGACTTGATATTATATCACATAAATAAAGCAATTGATTTCAATACTTGAGCTAAATATCATAACCTTAAAAATCGACAGCCTTTATATGCAGCGAATTAAAATCTTGCGTAGAACTTGTTCTGAGCACCCGGATTATCTGATTACCCGAGGGGTAGAGTTTCACGGGCTTGCTCCCGGGCATCTATATGGCTCGCCTAACCGTTTAGATAACAAATCCTTACTTGACACTATCCGTTATTTGGTCTATGTAAAACATATTGTTTTGTTTGGGTGGGACGACAGCACCTGAGATTGCTGCCGGTTCATAATCAATTTACCGCATAAATGTGAAAATGGCTTGGAGAAAGTGTTTACTGTAAAGCCGGAAGGAGGATGAAATGGTCAAAAAAGTGGCAATAGTCGGCTACGCTCAGACCCATCATGAACGCGACATGCAAAAGACGCGAGAAGACATGGTGTTTGACGTATCCAGAGAGGCTTTGGCTAACGCTGGAATTTTGCGAGAAGACGTGGATACGGTAATTACCGCATCTACGGATTTTCTGGACGGAAGGACAATCTCGAACGTATTTTTAAGCATGGCGGTGGGCGCGCATCTGAAAGATGAGTCCAAGGTTGAGGAAGACGGCGCCATGGCCCTTCATTACGCCTTGATGAGGATTCTTACGGGTAACCACGACATAGCTCTGGTCGAAGCTCACACTCAATCAACGACTTTTAACCCTCACCAGATATCTTTCTATACGCTCGATCCGCTTTTCGACAGGCAGATAGGACTTCTTAATGACGTGTCCGCTTCGGCTATCCAGGCGAATATGTACATGAATGCCTATGATGTTTCCGAGGAGCATCTTGCGGAGGTGGCGGTAAAGAATCTCACCAACGCCGCCAACAACGCCTACGTTCAAAGAAAAATGCCGGACCTCAGCATCGAGGAGGTACTGAACTCCAAAGTTTACTACGAGCCGATAAGGGAGCTGACGATGTCTCCGATAAGCGATGGAGCCTGCGTGCTGATAATCGCTTCCGAAGGGGCGGCCAGGGAAATTACCGATAACCCGGTATGGATAGAAGGAGTCGGCAGTTGCCAAGACGGCTATCTCAGGGATAAGGATCTCAAGAGCTTGGATTCGCTCAAGAAAGCCGCCAACGATGCCTACGAAATGGCGGGGATAAAGGATCCCTTCGTGGAGCTTGACGTTGCCGAAGTTTCGGAAAGATACGCTCATGAGGAACTGATGATCTACGAAGCTTTGGGCCTGTGCCGGGAAGGTAAGGGCAAAGTCCTGATCGAAAGGGAGGTAACGGATATATACGGGGAGATGCCCGTAAACCCGAGCGGCGGGGCATTGGCCGCCGATCCGATTTGCGCTACCGGGTTGGTTCGAGTCGTGGAAGCCGCGAAGCAGATTCGCGGAGAAGCCAACGGCTGCCAGATTCCTGATGTAAAGCGGGCTTTGGCTCACGGGCAATTCGGTATCTGTGCTCAAAAGAATATCGTTTACGTTTTAGGAAGTGAGGGATAAGATGAGAAACACAGCAATAATCGGTTGCGGGCAGACGAAGCACTCGAGCAGGAGGAGAGATGTCAACCTCGCCGAGTTGGTCGAGGAAGCCGTTTATAACGCGCTCGAAGACGCCGGCTTGACAATGGACGAGGTGGACGCTTTTGTCGTGGGCAACATGCAGGGATTCGGCGGAGTGGCGCAGCCTGAGCAATGGCTTGGAGATTGGATCGGCGCTCCGGGGAAACCGGTGCTCAGGATAGCCACCGGCGGCACCACCGGCGGGTCGGTCGGCCAGGGCGGTTATTACGCGGTCTCCAGCGGGCTATACGACAAGGTCGTGGCGGTGGCCTGGGAAAAGCATTCGGACAGCAAAGAGCCCGGCGCCACCATGGGACTCGCTCACGTGGGTATCGCCAACATGTTCCACGCTTTGGGTTATGGATTGAGCTTAAAAAGCCTGATAGCCAGCGCGGGCGTCGGCGCTGCGGCGGGCGTTGCGGTATATCAGGCAAGGTTCTATATGCATAGATCGGGCTGCACGATGGAGCATTTTGATATGGTGGCTGCAAGATTACGCCGGAACGCGGCAAAGAATAAATACGCTCACCTACAATGGCCGAATTGCAAGCCCGAAGATATCGCCAAGACGGAGATCGTCGCGTACCCCTTCAGGTACGGACATGTCTGTCCGGCGAGCGATGGGGCAAGCGCTATCGTGGTCGCTTCCCAAGACGTTGCATTGAAAAAATGCAAAAAGCCCGCGTGGTTCAAAGGAGTGGCTTCATATTCTGATGAAGAAAACCAGCTCCAGAGTGAAAACTACGGCGGTGTCGGAGTGCTCGATTCGTCGGAACAGATGGGAGCCAGGGTATCGGCGAAAATGGCCTACAAACAGGCGGGCATTATAGATCCTCGAAAGGAAATAGACGTAGCGGAGCTTTATACTCCATTCCCGAGCCAGGAGTTTATATTCAGCGAAAAAATGGGATTGTTCGATGAGGGGCAGGCGTGGAAAGCGACCGAAGCGGGCGAAACGGAAATAGAAGGCAAAATGCCCTTGACTCCATCTGGTGGAGTAAACGCCACCAACGCTATAGGATCCTCGGCCCTGCAGCGCATCCTGGAAGCCGGCCTGCAAGTTATGGGAAAGGCGGAAGAACATCAGGTGCCCAAAAAGGTCAGGAACGCCTTGGCTCACGGCTGGGGCGGCAATACTAATTACATTACCGTAACGGTTCTAGGGGATTCTCCAAGGAGGTAAAACGATGGGATATATAAAAGATGAAAGACCGCAAACAATGATGGTCGACGGCGACTGGCAGATAGGAGCTTACACATATAAAGCGCCTAAACTCGTGGAAGAATTCGTCGCCGGTCTCAAAGAAAAGAAAATAATCGGCTCCCTATGCATGGGCTGCGGTAAAGTAATCGTTCCGCCAAGACGCGTATGTGGAAGGTGCCATCGAATGATGGAAGGGAGGCAGGTCGTCAGTAATAGGGGCACGGTTACCAGCTTCATTGTCAGCCCGCCGGTAAAAGAAGGGAAAATGATTATTTTCGGAATTGACGCCGTGGGAAGTGGCGCTATCAAGGAAGGTTCCGTTATTATACCGGCCTTCGTTCGGTTCGACGGCTCCGATGCCAACGTCGGAACGGAAATACTAAATGTAGACGCCAAAGACGTTTACGTCGGCATGAGGGTTGAAGCGGTTTGGGAGGAGAAGCCGCAGGGAATGCTCAGCGATCTTTTGGGTGTCGAGCCCTTAAAGGATGGAGAGTAAAAATGGAAAAGCAATCTGAAATAATCAAAGTACAGGGTTTACCCGCCGTTGTCGCCGGCTTTAATTGGTCCGTCGGAACTATGATGGAAAAATTCATCAAAACTCTGGCGGAGAAAAAAATCCTGGCAGCAAAATGTTCCAAATGTGGTTACACTCACGTGCCGCCCAGGCGGAGATGCGCCAAGTGCAACGCAAAGATCGAAGAGGGAGACATCGTGGAATTGTCCGGAAAAGGAACATTGCTCGCTCACACCCTCGCTTTCGTAGAACTGGACGGCAAAGGCAACTTCCAGGACCTGAAAAAACCTAAAGTAATCGGGGCTATAAAACTCGATGACGCCGATTCCACGATCTTTATGCCGCTTGAAGATGTTAAACCGAAAGACTTGAAAGAAGGCATGAAAGTCCAGGTCCAATGGGCCAAGGAAACAAAAGGCGAATTGGGAGATATGGCATATTTCAAACCCGAATAATGGAAACTTGAATTGATGCTGAAAATCGAGGGGATTGCCCGGCAATCCCCTCGATTTTTTTTGCGGTGCAGATATTCGATCCGCCTAACTAAAGAGAAAAATGACATTTATCACCCTCCGCCGGATACTGAAACGGCCCCTTTTTTGCGTGCCCACTTGACGTATCGAGTAAATACAGAGATATAATGTGGATGAGAAGGGGAAAAAAGGGGAGTAGTAACATGACGAAACAGGACTCTTTTCAAAACTACCGCCAATACTACCCGGACGGGCACAAATCCAACCACACATGGGGAGGGCGGCTGGAAAAAATCGCCAAAACCATTCCGAACAAGGTTGCCTTTATCCAAGGAGAAAGAAAGCTCACGTGGAAGGAATTTAATCGACGCACCAACCGCCTTGCAAATGCCCTGCTGGAACTGGGGGTCAAAAAAGAGGACCGGGTGGCGATTATGGGGTTCAATTCCATCGAGTGGACCGAGTCCTATTTCGGAATATCCAAAATCGGGGCGGTGCCGGTCAACGTCAATCCCCGGTTT
>CAZDAF010000144.1:0-8869 GCA_964503115.1 uncultured bacterium | reverse complement strand
ATAGTTGAGGTCGGCAATTATGAATTCGGCCGCCGAGCGGCATACTTCGAGATATTGCTCCTCACCGGTAATATCGTAGGCTTGCATAAACGCACTCGCTGCGTTGCACGTGACCACGGTGTTTGGCTCGTATGCGGGAATGAAGAATTCGGAATTCTGCCACGGGTGATCGTAGCCCCAGCAGTGGCCCGAGTACTGCGAGACCCTCGACAAGCCTAGTAGAATATCAAGAAGCTTTAATCCTTCCGTCTTGAAAAATTTCTCCCCCGTCACCTCGAAAAGATTGAAATAGGCGCGCGCGAAAAGCGCCAACCCCTTGGGATTTTGGTTTTTCTTAACCAGGAGCACGGGACGCAGGTTTATGGGCATTCGGCTGAGCGCAAAAGTGAACCCGGCGCGAAGAAAAAACGACCGGCCCGACATCCACTTCAACAACGGACTGCTCAATGCGTCGAATTTGCTGTAGCCGGCGTAATTGTTCTCCCCGGCCCAGCTCAAGGATCGTTTGCATATATCGAGTACGTCCATATTTCGCACGCGTTGTTTCTCGGTATTATCAACTTCCGAACCCGGATTCGATAAAGTCGACCGTCCATGCGGTTACGTCGATTCGCTCCGTCAACAGCAAGTCGCGCTTTGCTCCGTATTCCAGCCGGATGTCATCGAGGGGCTGGTTGGCGACCTCGACGGTGGCTCGAAGGTACTCCTCACGTTTGCCCGGTTTGAAAGTTTTTACCAGACCGTATCGTCTTTCCTGCTCGTTGGTGTAGCCCCGATCGCTCTTTGATATAAAGATACCGGGCACTCCCAAAACGGCGGCCTCGCCAGCCATGGTGGCGCTGTCTCCTATCATCAAAGCGGCAAAAGCCATCGCGTGATGGATCTTCTCGAATGGAATGCGAGAGCGGTACTCCTCCAACTCGTCGGGCAACTCGCTCTCACTCGAAATAATGACTTTTCCGTGCCGCGCCAGTTCCTTGACGATCCTGAGCTTGTCTCCTTCAGTCAACCCCTCTTCGTGGTAATCATGCAGCGCCTTGTGAGCCACAAATCTGCAGATGAAAACCTTTTCATCCGGCGACAGGCCGCATTCTTCGAGCACGCCTGCGTCGGGCTTGAAGCGGTTCGGGTGCAGATAGGCCAATTCATGGTATCCCGGATAACGCACCTGATGGACACCCGCCGATCCCTCATAGCACTCGGGAGTGCACACGACCGTCGCGAGGTTATAACTGATGACGTTCGATAATTTGGCGTTTTCCGTATCGTAAAAAACGACGGACGGTTTTCGGAGAACAAATCCGACGGGGGCCACAAAAGTTCCCGCCACTTGCAGCAACACGTCCGGGTCGGTTTTGCGCGCCAACTTAGTTAGCCGCACGCAGTGTGCAATCATTTCGTAAGCCAGGCCGGTGATTACCTTGTTTTTTGGAGCCGTCGAAAGTATCAGATGCTCGAAGCCCATCGCATCGAGCAGGTCCGTGGTAATATCTTTCGCCCGTGAACCTATAGTCACTTCATGTCCTCTATCGCGCAGTTCGACGATAGCGTTTTTGAAAAAATGCACGTGCGCCGGATGAGTTATATCTGCCAGAATACGCATAATAAAGTGCTCTTTATAGACTCCCGTGTGTTATTTAATTCCGTCGCCTTTCAGGGAGCGATATAAATTCGACAGATCGTTTATCCGCAATGCTCCGGTTATATGAGCCACGGCCAGTGCGATGGCGGAGGCCGTAAGGGCGGCCGCCAAGCGTTCCCATAAGCCTTCGGCCCACAGTAAGCCTCCTATATAGGGTAAAGCACATAACAATAAAATTATAAAGCGCATCGGAGATATTCGCATACCCAAAATCAACCACACCAACAGGTAAGTCACTCCGCAGGACAAAACGAAGGATATCGAGTATGCCGCCGCCAGTCCGGTCACATCCCATAACTCCAAAAACCAAATTCCCAATAGTACAAAGATTATAATCCTGACCACTCCGGCGGGTATGTTTAATCCCGGTCGCCGGTAAACGTTGCATACCTGATAAAAGATGGTCCCCAGCCATTGGAAAGGCGAGGATAACAGCAGGATGAAGAGAAGCGAATAAACCGGCTCGAAACTTTCTCCGAGAACGAACGAAATAGCCGACCTGCCCACGAGACTGAAAACACCCCAAATCATGATGAATGCCAGTATGCCGCATCGAGCGGCTAGTCCTATCCAGGCCGACAGCCGCTCCGTGTCCCGTTGCTCGTGAAGTATGGACAACGTCGGCGTCAGCGAATTGAATGATTGCATGGGTGCGGAAAAAAGGAGCAAAACAAGTCTCATGGCGAGGTAATAGTAACCCGTCATATCCGCGCTGAAGGTGATAAACGCCACCATCATCACGCCGATGTATCGCTCGAGGACGCCTATCAACTGGTTCGTGTAGTTTAACCCAGCCAGGCTTGTGTGGGACAGCAGCGTTTTGAAATCGGCCTTGACTTTCCAATGAGGAATAACGCTTCGGCTCAGCCGAAAGCCCATCATGCTTATAAAGCATTCTCCCAAAAGCAGTCCGCCGACCGCGCCCGGGATTCCGGCTATCAGAAACCCCGGTACTACCAGCAACAACCGGGTGAAGGAGCGCATTGGAAATATCAAGCCCCAATATCCGTAGCGTTGCGCGCCCAGTTGCAGTCTGAATAACGAATCCGTGACGTTCAATAACAAAACAAGGAATAGGATTATGATCGATGCCGCAAGAGGAGATTGGAAGGGATTGGAAAGTTCGAGAAAAATGAAACATCCGACGGAAGCAATAAAACCGCTGATGAATCGACTGATAAATATGGCTTTGTACAGCCCCGTCGCTTTTTCGTGTTCGCCGCTGTCGTATAAGGGAGCGAAATGCCGCGTTATCACCAACCCGAGGCCGAGTTCACTTAACCCCACCGCCATCGAGAAAGCGGCGGCCAGAAATGCATATTCTCCATAAGCTTCCTTGCCGAGAAAACGTGGGACGACTATTCCCGAAGCAATGCCCGCCAAATTTGCCAGATAGGACGCTGCGGCGATTTTGGCGGCGCCGCGTACGGCATGAGAAGGGCGTGAATCAAGCATCGGAAATATTCACCTGTTACTCAAGTCCGACTATAACACGCGCTTCTTCGGGCGTAGCCACACTTCTTTCGAGCTCTTCGCCTATTTGCACAATCCTGCGGACGAGTTGCTCATTATCGGCAAGTTTGCTTTTGGCAATGTCGTAATATATGGAATCCTCAATGCCGACGCGCACACCGCCTCCGGCGACGACGGCGGCGATGTTCATCGGAAGCTGGAATATACCTATTCCAGCCGCAGCCCATGTCGAGTTGTCCGGAAGAGCGGCTACCGTCTGGGCGAGGTTCCCGATGGTCGCCGACATGGTACCGAGGTTACCGAAGAGGAGGTTAAAATATTTCCGGCCCTCGATAGTACCCTTTCTCTCGAAAAACTTTGCGATGCTGATCATCCCGATGTCGAAAACCTCGAGTTCCGGTCGGATACCTTTTTCATTCATGGTCTCGGCGAGCTTGCCGATCGTATCAATGTCGCTGACGCTGGCCCCGGTGGGGAAGTTCATCGATCCGAGCGTCAGGCTGGCCATGTCCGGCTTCGCATCGCCGGTTAATTGAAGGACTTCGGTCCGATGCTCGAACTCGCTCCAGCGTCTGCCGCTGGTCGATACGCAGCAAATCAGCTCCGGCCGCTCGCGGCGAATTCCTTTCAGGATCTTCTCGTATATAGAAGCTTTCCAGGTAGGTTTCCCATCCTCGTCGCGCGCGTGGATGTGCACTATCCGCGCCCCGGCGTCGTAGACCTTTACCGCATCTTCGATTATTTCCTCCGGAGTGATGGGAACGAACTCCGTCCGGTTTTTCGTAGGAACGGAACCGGTCAAACAAACATTTATCACTAACGGCGGGTACGGAGCCAGAGGGTGAGGTTCGTTGCGCGCAATGTATTCACGCATCGCGCTGATCCGATCCTCCTTACGCATGTATTCATCAAGGTCCATTTCAATCTTTTCCATCTCCGGCGAAGGCACGTAATGCATGTTCCAGGAACGCATCACTTCGAGGATCGCATCCCGGTCTTCGGGTTTCGCTTTCTCGATGACGAACTCCTTCATCCTGTCCTCCTTCATCCCCTTCTGTACGGGCGACCGGTCGGTCGCCCCTACGAACATGGCACCCAAAATGTAAATAGAGGGAACCAACGATAATTATAAATTCGGCGATACCTTACTTATAACATACTGCCGCTTGCCGAACGGCCCTACCGGAATCTCGGGGACGCCTTTCATTATTACCTGCATATCAGGCCCGAAATACTTCTTGAAATTTTCTGAGACACTACACTGGCAATTCATCACGGATAAATTTACGGCAGCAGGCATATTCACTGCGCCGTATTCCGTGCCAATTCCTCGAAAAGCGACTCGAATTGTACACAAATCCGCCCCGGATTGAAAGTGTCATGGACAAATCCATATGCATTCTCGGCCATTCGAGCGCGAAGATCGCCGGCGGCGGCAATACGATCAAGCGCAGTGCTGAAAGCTGCCACATCATTCAGGGGCGTCAAGATGCCGGTTGCGCCATCTTGGATAATTTCCTCCGTCCCATACGGGCATCGAGTGGATACGGCGGGAGTACCACAGTACATCGACTCGATAAGCGCATTGTTTAATCCCTCGCGGTTGCTTGTTAACGCGAAGCAATCGGCGGCTCGAAAAAATGGAAACGGGTTTTTTTGAAATCCCAGCCATCGAACCCGACTGCCGATCCCGAGCCGCGAGGATAGAGCCTTGAGCTTGCGCTCGAGTTCGCCCCTGCCGCAAATCCATAATTCTGAATCCTTCCGTTGCATGTGGGAAAACGCCCGAAGCAGCATCGATTGGTTCTTTTGGGGGTGGAAACGACCGGCGTGGAGGACGACGAACGTGTCGGACGGCCGCTTGATCGGGAGAGGTTGTTGCGAAAGTTTTTCGATCCGATCAAATTCCACCAGGTTGTAGATCGTAACGACACGCTCGGGGTCGAGCGGCAGGTATTTTATCGCAGCGTCGTGGATGCCTTTTGAATTGCAGACCACTCGGGAGGCCCGACCCAAGGCGCGACGTGCCCATAATTTCATCGGGCCTTTTAGCTCGTGTTGAGGAGCGCCTCCCAGCCGGCACACCCATCGAGGTTTTCGGCTCGAGCGCGCGAGCGCTTCGCCCGTTAAAATGTTTGTGTACCGTAGCGCCGAGAAAATGACGTCCGGGTTCAGGTCGTCAATCAGGCGTCGCATCCTTAAAACTGTGCGCAAGGCGTGCCACGGTTTATATTTCCCGAGGATGTGTACCGGCAAATCGTCGGGACAGGGGTAATCGAAAACCGGCCTCCAAAGGCACACGTGAATATCGAACTTGTCGCGCGAAAGACGGTGCAAGAGGTTAGAAAACACCCGCTCAGTACCGCCGCCATACAGATCGGCAATAGTCATAAGGAGCCGAATTCGGTCACTCATGGCAAGCGCTCTCCCTGAAATTCGAGAAAACGGATTATATTTCGGGCGTGGAATTTCCTCACACTGCGTAATATACCTTTAATCTCGGCAGGTAACAAACTTCGGGAAATCAACTCGGCGGGGCGTTAAACCACTTGTCCCAGACTGCGGTGGCGGCGTCATAAGAAAATCTGTTGCGCAATTCAAGGGCCTTGGCGCGAAGCTTTTCGTACAGGCCCTGCTCGTCCAATAACCTGTTGACGCAATCGGCAAGCGCCTCCGCATCGCCTCGAGGAAACAGCAACCCGTTTTCACCGTCCACTACCAGGTCTGGAATGGTGCCCACCGGAGTACTTACGGGCACAAGCCCGGCGCATATTCCCTCGATCATCGAGAATGGAAAACCTTCCATATCCGAAGCTATTAAGATAATCTTCGAGTCGGCGAGGTACGGCCTGACATCGAAGGTAAAGCCGACGAAGTCCACTGCTTCCTCGATGCCCGATCGGCGCGCCTGTTCGCGAAGATTTCCTTTCAAAGGGCCGTCGCCCACTATACACAGTCTGGCATCGGGATGGGAGTTTTTCACTTTTGCGAAAGCCCTTAAAATCAAGTCCACTCTTTTGCGCTCGATAAGTTCTCCGACATAAACGCAGGCGTACTTTGCATTTCCCGGATTGTTGACGAGTAGACGGTCCAGATCGATGCAATGGAGTAAAGCATGCACCTTTTGGGAATCCAGACCTCGCTCGATCATTTCAGCCCGCATCCGCTCCCCGGTAGCAGTTATAAATCGAGCCTTTTTAACTACGGGAAGCAGGAAGGGGCCAAGTATTCCCGTTGCGTGGCGGTACCAATCGGATCCTATGAAACCGAAGTGTATGGGCTTGTTGTGCCGGCGCGCTGCAATGTAGGCGATGAAACCGTAGGGGAAAGGATTGAACGAGACAAACGCGCGGACTTCCTTGCGCCCGCCGAGCCGCAAACAGATCCTTATCATCTGAACGAAACGCCAAATTCTGAATCGCGCAGGTGCGAGAACGTATTCCGATTTCGGAATATCGCCATACAGACTCCTTTGAGGACGCACTATCCATAGTCGCGATACGTCCGGATGGCGGGCTATCGGAGCGAGATAGTGATACGCCAGAGAATCGTGAGACGAAATGCAAGCTACAACCTCAAAAGGCATTATCTGTTTCCCTGTTCGATGCCGGAGAGTAGACGGAAAGCCGCCCCTGAAATTTACAGGCACTCATTTTTTCGATGTACTTTTCTTTTTCTTGGCGGGCTGCTTTTTAGCGGCCGGCTTTTTTGCAGAGGCTTTCCCGGTCGCCGACTTCTTACCGGAAGCCTTTTTTGCCGCAGGCTTTTTCGCAGGTGGATTGGCGGCGAAGTATTCGTTCAACCCCTTTGCGAGCGAAGTGAGGTTTGGCGTAAGCATCCTTTTGATCAATTGTTCGACGGCCGGTTTTATCCGCTTGCCCAGAAATTTGGGCACCCCGGGCAATCGCTCCGGGTAAATTTCGAAATTGAACGTAAGCTTGATCTCGGTCTTGTCATCTCCGATTGATGTGAAATAATTGGTTCCGGACAGGTCATAGAGGTTGTTGGCGACGAAGCTTTCAATGCGAAAGTCCACACAAAATTGATCGTCCTTCCAAATGGCATGATCTTTCCATTGAAAAAATTCCGGCTTGACAAAGGACTTGAGTATCGACGGAACGTCGGCTTTGGCAAACCAGTGATTCAGTATTTCAACCCTCGTTTCAGACGTACGTTCGTAATTGACCGTTTCAATCTTTTCAGCATTGGGTATGTAGGGAACCAGTTTCGACAACTCGTCACGAACCAGGCGATAGACGACTTCAACCGGTTGCTTAACGACATCTTCTTTTTCCACATACATCTTTTCACCTCTCTATCTTATTTGAGAGTACCGCGTTTTATTAATTTTTCCAGCCTTTATAACCATTGGGAGTGTGCGACAAATTTGGTGATCAAACGACCGCGGTGGGAGGCACGACCTCATGCCGTGCCGCAGGTGGCCATGTCCTCGCGCCTCGATTGGACACATGGCTACTCGCCGAAGGTGGTGTGAAGCCATGGCACCCAAGCTCCTGATATCCATATATACTATCAGATGTACCGATTAAAAAGAGAAAACTTCCAACCATCACCAACCATGTCGCACACTTGATTGAACACCTTCGCTTGCTGGTCGGATCTGTGTCTGCCACCTATTTTACGAAGGAATTCATGATGAAAAAGAATGTTTTCATAAATCAGATAATTCCATCGGGTTGAGGCAAAACTCGAGCAGCCTTCTTCTTTCCCTTCAAATGTTCGAACACCGACCGAACCTTTTCATGCAGTTCAGTGAGAGTAAACGGTTTCAACAAGAGATATGTCGCCCCTATTTCTTGAGCGCGTTTGAAGTAGCTTTCCTCTCTGTAGGCGGTGATCAAGATAACAGGAATATCGCGTGTTTCGGCCCTGTTGCGCAATCCTTCGGCCATGGTCAAGCCCCCGAGTTTGGGCATTTTGATGTCCGTAATTACCACGTGCGGCTTATTGTACTGTAAAAGTAGCAATGCCTCGAAGCCGTTACTTACACTCCAGACCCGGTACCCCTGTTTCTTAAAATAACGGGTTACCGTATTCCGAAGCAATTCTTCATCCTCGACCACCAGTATACTGTATTTTGGCCGGGTGGCAGCGACATCATCCTTGCTACGCCGTGCTTCTGTTTTGTCCATCTGATTCATAACTTACCTCCTCATCCTTTCGAGGATTTTCGATAACCCCCTCGACGAAAAATTTCCACCCGGAACCTTCTCGCTCGAACTCGATCCTGCCGATAGACCGGATTTGGGCCGTCTCAATGATCTCGCGGAAATTTACTGTTCGGTCTTCATCGCCTACCGATTTCTACTCCCGGTTTTTCCATTTCCTTACGCGTTATTTATTGGCTGCCGCTTCTCGGACGTTCTTATTCGTCCCACCGCACATTAGTGTTGTTATCAACAATGAGCAGTGTCTCTGTGTACACAATTTCACCCTATATTTAGAACGTTGCTTATCTAATATACAAACCACGTGCCATAATTTTCTACAACAAAAGCCTTTTAATATCAATGTGTTACAAAAACAGGCCGGGTTTTTTGCAGGAAATGCAAGTTATGGATTTCTCTAATTTGGGATTTTCCCTGTCTACAACGGGAATAACATACCCGCGTGTTTCGGCAAGAATAAGTACTCAAGATAAGATTGTTTTTTTCAACTTGTCTGAAATTCGGCGTCGTGAAATGAACCGCTTACAAACTTAGGAATTTTTTACGCAGTGTAAAGATACCGTGT